>CANFIE010000157.1 GCA_947446625.1 Acetobacteraceae bacterium
ATGGCGCGGCCAATGCCCTTACTGGCGCCGGAAACCAGCGCCGCCTTGCCCTTTAAATCCTGATACATCGGAGCCTATTCCTTGATGCCGGCGGTCTTCACCAGGCGGTCGATCTTTTCCAGGTCGGCGCGCAGGAAGGCGGCGAATTCAGCCGGCGTGCCGCCAGTGATCTCGCTGCCCATGTCGAGGATCTTGGCGCGGGACTCAGCACTGCCCACCACCTGCAGCAGGGCGGCCGCGAGCCTTCCGGTAATGGCGGGCGGCATGGCCTGGGGGCCGATCACCGCGTACCACTCCACCACGTCAAAGCCTGGCACGAATTCGCCGATGGCGGGCACATCAGGCAGGAAGCTTTGCCGCCGTGCCGAGGTGACGCCGAGTGGGCGCACCAGGCCCTGGCGCACGAAGGGCAGCGTGGAACTGCCATTGCCAAACATCAGTTGGATCTGCCCGCCGACGAGATCGGCCAGGGCAGGCCCGCCGCCGCGATAGGGGACATGCACCATGTCGGTGCCGGTCATCAGCTTGAACATCTCGCCGCTGATATGCACCGCGCTACCGATGCCGGGCGAGCCGAAGCTGAGCCGGCCCGGATTGGCCTTGGCATAGGCAATCAGCTCCGGCACCGAGTTGACCGGCAGCCCCGGATGCACCGCCAGGATATTCGGCGTGTTACACAGGTGCATGATGGGCGTGACGTCGTTTACTGGATGGTAGGGCTGGCGCGTGATGAGCGCCGCACTGACCAGCGTACTGGTAACGATGGCGAAGCTGTGACCATCCGGCGGGGTGCGCAGCATTTCGATGGTGCCGATGGCACCAGAGGCGCCGCCCTTGTTCTCCACCACCACGGGCTGGCCGAGCAGTTGCGCCAGAGGCGGGGCGATGAGCCGGCCCAGAATGTCGGTGGTGCCGCCGGGCGGCCAGGGAATCATCATGCGGATGGGCCGGTTGGGCCAGGCGGCCTGACCACGGGCCACCATAGGCATGGCCAGACCGGCCGCCAACAGCATACGTCGTTGCATCGTTCACCCTCCCCGCTTCCGCCGCAGCCATGCCACGCCTAGAAGGGCACGGAAAGACCGGAGGTAAACCCCATGCAGCGTCGTGCCCTGTTGGCCGCCACCGCCACCCTGCCCTGCGCCGCCCTGGCCCAGGAAGCCGCCTGGCCCAGCCGCCCGCTGCGCATGGTGGTGCCCTTTGCCCCCGGCGGTGCCGGAGACGTGGTGGCCAGGCTGATGGCACAGGGCATGAGCGAGCAGCTTGGCCAGGCAATTACCGTGGAGAATCGGGGCGGCTCCGGCGGGGTGCTGGGCAGCGAGGTGGCGCTGACCGCAGCGCCGGATGGCTACACCTTCGTGTTCCACACCATGTCCTCGGCGGTGCTGAATGCGGGGCTTTACCAGAACCTGCCCTTCAACCTGCGGCGAGACTTCCTGCCAGCCTGCCTGGTTGGGATCATGCCCAATGTGGTGCTGGTGAACCCACGCGTGCCGGCGCATAGCTTAGCCGAGTTGCTGGACCTGCTGCGCGCCAACCCGGCCAAGTACAGCTATGCCTCCTCGGGCAATGGCACCATCGTGCACCTCTCGGCGCATCTGCTGGCCAGCATGGCGGGGGCGCAGATGATCCATGTGCCCTACCGCGGCAGCGGCCCGGCGCTGAGCGACCTGGTAGCCGGGACGGTGGACATGATGGTGGACACCATGGCGGGCGTGCTGGGCTTTGTGCGCGGCGGCCAATTGCGGGCCCTGGCCGTTACCACCAAGGAACGCAGCCCCGCCCTGCCAGATGTGCCCACCGCCAGCGAGGCCGGGCTGCCGGGCTACGAGACGTATAACTGGCACGCGGTATTCGCCACGCGTGGCACCCCACCCGCCGTGGTGGCGCGGCTGGAGGCAGCCGGCATGGCGGCGGTGCGGCAACCCGCGTTGCGGCGGCGGCTGGCGGAAGTGGGCGTGGAACCGAGCGGTGCGGGCGCTGCCGAACTGGCCAGCTTCTGGGACCAGCAATTGGCGCTGTGGCTGCCCATCATCCGAGCTTCCGGGGCCAAGGCTGATTAGCCCTGGCCCCGGGTTAGCAATACGGCGATAACTTACTTGATGGCCGAGAAGTTGGTCGGCTTCAGGATCATGTTGGTCTGCTGGCGCAGCGCGCCCAGCGCGCCGGTCAGCTTGATGAAGTCGCCCCAGGCAGGGTCGGCCGCCATGGCGGCGCGCTGCTTGGCGCGGGCGCCAATGCTCTCGAACGCCCACATGAAGACAACTTGGTTGATCTGGCCTACTTCGGTGGTGCCCATGAACAGGAACTGCCCCAGGTGCTTCTTCTGGATCGGCAGGCCGGTTTCACCATAGGCCGCCAGCCAGCTGGCCATCTTGCCCGGGTGGAAGTCATAGGTGCGGTGGTCCACCACCATGCTGGTGCCAGGCAGGGTGCGCACGAAGGGCTGAGCCGCCTTCTGCACCGGGCTCCAGGGCACCGGGGCAATCAGCTTGTTTTCCTGCTGCGCCAGAGCGCCGATCTTGCCGCTCTCGGCACGGAAGTTCGCCCAGTCGGTATCAGCCTCGCGGCTGGCCATGCCGCGGTCGCGGTCGGCCAGGTCGTCATAGGCGCGCATGAACACGAAGCGGTTCAGCGGGCCGAATTCGGTGGTGAAGGCGCCCATCAACGGGCCGAGGTGCTTGGCCGAGCAGGGCGAAGCCAGGGTCTCGTACAGCTTCAGCCAAGCCGGCAGCTTGCCGGGGTGGCTGGTGTACATGCGCTGTTCTAGGAACATGGAAATCTCCTTCCCGTGGTTCAGTGGTGCAGTTGCAGCAGGTTGCGCGCCGTTCTGCAACCTCAGTCCAGGCTGATGTTGTTGGCACGGATGGCGCGGGTCCACAGTGCGCGGTCCTGCTCAATGAAGGCCTCGATCCCGGCGGCATCGCGGGGCGCATCGGGCAGCAGGCCGAGATTGGCGATGCCGGCGACGAATTCCGGCTTGCGCTGCAACCCGGCCAGCGCCGCGCGCACCTGGGCCAGCGCGGCAGGCGGCGTGCGGCTGTGCAGCGCAATGCCGGCCCAGCCCACCACCACGAAGCCGGGGAAGCCCTGCTGCTCGGCGGTGGCTACCTCGGGCAATGCCGGCACGCGCGCCGGCGTGGTTACGCCCAGGGGCCGCAAGGTGCCGTCGCGGATCATCTGGATGGAGGAACTGATGATGTCGAAACACACCTGGGCGTCACCGCGCATCACCGCCAGCAGTGCCGGGGCGCTGCCGTTGAAAGGCACATGCGTCATCCGCACCCCAGCCGCCTGGCAGAATAATTCGGCCACCAGGTGCGTAGTGTTGCCATTGCCGGCGGAAGCGAAATTCAGCCCGCCGGGATTGGCCCGGGCAGCCGCCTGCAAATCCTTCAGCGTGCGGTAGGGCGAGTTCGCCGCCACCACGGCCACCACTGGCATCAGCGCCAGCACGGCACCCACGGCGATATCCTCGGCCTGGTAGGGCAGCCGCCGGTAGAGTTGCGGGTTCATGGTCACGGGTGAGGAGGTGGCCAGGAGCCAGCTATGGCCATCAGGCGGCGCGGTAAGCACGGCCTGGGTGCCGACGATGGTGTTGGCGCCGGGCCGGTTCTCCACCACCACGGGCTGGCCGATGGTGGGCGACAGGTGCGCCGCGATCAAGCGGGCCACGAGGTCGGTGTTTCCGCCTGGGGCGAAGGGCGCCACAATGCGTACCGTGTGGTCTGGCCAACTGGGCTGCGCCTGGGCGGGAAAGCCGATTGCCCCCAAAGCCGCGCTGCCCAACAGCCTGCGGGTTATCCCCTTTGCCATGGCTGGTTCCTCCTGGCGACACTATGGCGCAGCGCAACGGCGGCGCATACCGGTGGACGCGGCGGCCGGCACTGCCTATCTGACCGCCATGCCCATCTCCCCTCTCATTCCACGCACGGCGCTGGTTACCGGCGCGGCGAAGCGCCTTGGCCGCGCCATTGCGCTGCGTCTGGCCGAATCAGGCTTCGACCTGGTCCTGCATTTCAGCACCAGCGGAGCCGAGGCCGAGGCCCTGGCAACCGAAATCCGCGCCCTTGGCCGCCGCGCGGTAACCCTGCGCGCCGACCTGGCCGTGGAGGCCGAGGTGGCCGCCCTGGTGCCGGCGGCCGTAGCAGCATTGGGGCCGCTTGGCGTGCTGGTGAACAACGCCAGCACCTTTGAGCGCGACGACTGGGACGACGCCACGCGGCAAAGCTGGGATCGGCACCTGGAGCCAAATCTGCGGGCTCCCTTTGTGCTCAGCCAGGCCATGGCCCGCGCCCTGCCCGCCACGGCGCAGGGCGTGGTGGTAAACCTGCTGGACCAGCGCGTCTGGTCACTGACGCCCAACTTCATCAGCTACTCGGTCAGCAAGTCGGCGCTGTGGTCGCTGACCCGGCAGTTGGCGTTGGCCCTGGCGCCGCGAATCCGGGTCAACGGCATTGGCCCAGGCCCCGCCCTGCCCGGCCCGCGGCAAAGCCAGGAGCATTTCGACCGTCAGGTTGCCGCCACGCCGCTGCAGCGCCCCTCCAGCCCGGCCGAGATTGCCGATGGCGTACTGGCCACGTTGATGTTGCCCTCAATGACCGGGCAGATGATTGCCCTTGATGGCGGCCAGCACCTGCAATGGGGCCCTGCGCCCAGCCCAGAGTATTCCCAGGAATGAGCATTCCCGAAGCGGCACGTGGCGAAGATCGTTTTGCTCCCGACGCTGCCCGTCAGCAACGCCTGGTGTTCATTCGCGGCCTGGAGATGCAGGCTCGGCTAGGGGTTCATGCGCATGAGAAGCGGGCCCCACAGCGGATCGTGGTCAGCGTGGAACTGGCGGTGGAGGATCCCTGGGCACCGGGTGGCGTGGGACCGGATGATCTGGAGCGGGTGGTCGACTACGAGCACCTGGTCCACTTGGCACGTGCCGAGGTAGCCGCCGGCCATGCCCTGCTGGTGGAAACGCTGGCCGAGCGCATGGCCACGGCGGCATTGAGTGACCCACGGGTGCGCCGGGTACGAGTAACCATCGAAAAGCCAGAGGCCTTTGAGGATGTTGCCGCCGTTGGTGTGGTGGTGGAACGAACACGTCCTTGAAATGGGCAGCCCTGATAATTGTCCACCGTGAAAATTCAAGCTGCGGCTGAAACCATCATGGTCAAGTGCGAAGATGGACTTGACGGGCAAAATACGACCTTCGCTCAAAAACCCGCCAATTTATTAATGACTTACGAATATGCCTAAAATACGAGCAATCCGATATCACGGGCCTGTTACCACGGTTTTCGCGCGTCAAAACCGGATTGACCCACAGGCTTATCCACAGGAACGGTGGAGAACCTTGCGCGGCCCGGAAAACGGGTCCGACCCGGACCCTAACCAATGACCCAGTTGCCCGAAGCCCCCCCGCCGGAAGCCCCACCCCCGCTTGTGATGGAGGGGTTGCAGGTCATCGAAAGCGCCCTGGCCACCCTGCCCTTGAGCCCGGGCGTCTATCGTATGCTGGATGCGAAGGGAGATGCGCTCTACGTCGGCAAGGCCAGGGCGCTGCGCCGGCGGGTGTATGCGTATACCCAGGTGGGCAAGTTGCCGGAGCGGTTGCGCCGGATGGTTTATGAAACCCGGCACCTGGAAGTGATGACCACCGGCAGCGAGGCGGAAGCCCTGCTGCTGGAAGCCAACCTCATCAAGAAATTGCGCCCGCGCTACAATATCGTGCTGCGGGACGACAAATCCTACCCCTGGCTGGTGATGACGGAGGACCACCCCTTTCCGCAAATCGCCAAGCACAGGGGGGAGCGCCGCAAGGGCGCCAGCTATTGGGGGCCGTTTGCCAGCGTTTGGGCGGTGAACCAGACGCTTTCGGCACTGCAAAAGGTGTTCCTGCTGCGCACCTGCGCCGATACGGTATTTGACCAGCGCGACCGCCCCTGCCTGCTGCACCAGATCAAGCGCTGCTCGGCGCCCTGCGTGGAGCGGGTTTCCCAGGATGGCTATCGGGAACTGGTGGAGGAGGCCAAGCAGTTCCTCTCGGGCCAGACCCCCAGCATCCAGCAGCATCTGGCCACCGAGATGGAGGCCGCCGCCGAGAAACTGGAATTCGAGCGCGCCGCCGCCCTGCGTGACCGGATTCGCGGCCTGACCTATATGCAGGGGCGCGACCGGGTGAACCTGGACGGCGTGGATGATGCGGATGTGGTGGCAGTGCACCAATTGGCCGGGCAGTCTTGCGTGCAGGTGTTCTTCTTCCGCGGTGGGCGCAACAACGGCAACAGACCCTATTTCCTCAGTAAGGGCGAGGCTGGGCCGGAGGAGGTGCTGGGCAGCTTTCTCGGCCAGCTTTACGACGACCTGCCGCCCCCCCCCCGCATCCTGCTCTCACAGGAGCCAGAGGAAGCGGCGCTGATTGCCGAGGCACTGACCCTAAAGGCCGGGCGCCGGGTAGAGTTGCACCGCCCCCAACGGGGCGAGAAGCGCCAGGCGGTGGAACATGCCGAAACCAATGCCCGGGAAGCACTGGAGCGCCGCCTGGCCGAAGGCACGGCGCAGGAAGCCTTGCTGGCCGGGGTGGCCAGGCTGTTCGACCTGCCAGCCCCGCCGGAGCGGATTGAGATTTACGACAACAGCCATATCCAGGGCAGCAATGCCTATGGCGTCATGGTCGCGGCCGGGCCGGCGGGGTTTCTCAAGCAGGCCTACCGCAAGTTCAGCATCAAGGGAGACATCAAGGGCGGCGACGACTTCGCTATGATGCGCGAGGTCTTTGAGCGTCGGTTCGGCCGCGCGCTGAAGGAGGACCCGGACCGCACCAGCGGCACCTGGCCGGACCTGGTGCTGATTGACGGCGGCGCCGGCCAGCTTTCCGCCGCCCGCATAATTCTGGAGGAATTGGGGGTGGAGGACGTGCCCCTGGTGGGCGTGGCCAAGGGACCGGACCGCGATGCCGGCCGCGAATGGTTCCACCAGACCGGACGCGACCCGTTGCAACTGCCGCCCCGCGACCCGGTGCTGTACTATCTGCAACGCTTGCGAGACGAAGCCCATCGCTTCGCCATCACCACCCATCGGGCCGGGCGCAGCAAGGCCATTACCAAAAGCGAGTTGGACGAAATTCCAGGGGTTGGTCCGGCAGTGAAGCGCAAGTTGCTCAACCACTTTGGCAGCGCACGGGGGGTGCGCAACGCAGCTCTGCCGGATTTGGAAAACTGCCCCGGCATTGGCCCGGCCGTGGCCCGCAAGGTGCATGGCCATTTCCACCCGGGCGGAACCGAGGGGTAACCCCGCGAATCGGTAGCAGCAGAGGTTGTCCATTCCCAATCCTGGAGGAACGAGGCAATTGCACGGCTGCGACCCCATTGTTTGGCTGCATTATCACCAAAACCGGTAGCGGAAATTGCGTCCACGCCGGGTGCCGTATATGTGCAAGGTGTTAACGCCAATCCTCGGAGCAGGCTGCATCCCGCGTATGCCCACCAACCTGCCCAATCTGCTGACGCTGAGCCGGATCGCCGCCATTCCGGTAATGGTGGCGCTGGCCGCCATGCGCACGCCACTTGGCGACATGGCCGCCTGCGTTGTTTTTGGCCTGGCCGGCATAACTGATTATTTTGACGGGAAAATTGCCCGGGATCGACAGCAGTTCAGCGATTTTGGCCGCATGCTGGACCCCATCGCCGACAAGTTGCTGGTCGCCGCGGCGCTGATGGCCTTGGCCGGCATGGACCGGCTCTCCCCCGCCGCGCTGTTCCCGGCCATTGTCATCATGCTACGCGAGATCCTGGTCTCGGGTTTGCGCGAATATCTGGCTGGGCTGCGGATTGGCCTGCCGGTAACCCGCCTGGCGAAGTGGAAGACCGGGGTGCAGATGGGCGCCCTGGGTACGCTGCTGGCCGGCGATAGCGGCGCACCTGTGGTGGGCCTGGGCTTCCTGCCGGTTTCCCTTATCGGGGAAGTGATGCTCTGGACCGCTGCCGGGCTGACCTTGATAACAGGATGGGACTACCTGGTCGCCAGCATGCGCCATGCGGGCGGCCAACCATCCAAAACTGCGTTGCGACCTTGAGGACAAAGCGCCGCCGGCGCATGCTAGTGCCCAGAGGGCAGGAGTTAGAGATGCGAGTGTTTTCACCGGTGACCGGTCTCGGTCTGGCACTTGGCCTGGCGCTGCTGCCGGGATGCAGCGCGTACAACGATTCTACCACTGCGGTGAATCGCGGCACATCATCATTCTATGGCGGCATTGCCGCGGTAGGCGATGCCATTGGTATGCCATGGGGTGGCATGCGCCCCGGGATCACCGAAGAAAGCCTGACCGAAGCCCGGGTGCGTGGCGGCCCGATGACGGCCGAACCGCTGG
>CANFIE010000158.1 GCA_947446625.1 Acetobacteraceae bacterium
GACATGCTGTACTTCCTGATCAATCCACGGCTGCGGAGCTGAACATGGCGGTGGCCAGCCTTACCCTGGAAGCACCGGCGCCGGAGACGCGGTTGCGCCGCCTGGCCGGGCGGTTGCGGCGGCAGCCGGGCACGCTGGTGGCGGGCGCGGTGGTGCTGGCGTTTTTGCTGATCGCCCTTGGCGCGCCATGGCTGGCGCCGCAGGACCCGATGGCGTCGTCGTTTCTCACCGTGCGTCGGCCGCCTTCGGCCGCGCATTGGCTGGGCACGGATGAGGTGGGGCGCGATGTGCTTTCGCGCCTGATCTGGGGGGCGCGGGCTTCCGTACTGGCAGGGATGATTCCGGTGGTGGTGGCGCTGTGCTTCAGCGTGCCGCTGGGGGTGATCAGCGGCTATGCCGGCGGCTGGGTGGACATGGTGCTGATGCGCCTGACCGATGCCATGCTGGCGGTGCCGTTCTTGATTGTGGCCATCGCGCTGGCGGCCTTTCTCGGCCCCAATTTGTGGAACGCCATGCTGGCAATCGGCATTGCCGCGCTGCCGGTTTTCGTGCGGCTGGCGCGGGGCGCGGCGCTGGCGGTGCGGGCCGAGGATTACATTGAGGCGGCGCGGGCGGTGGGTGCGGCGCCGCTGCGCATTGCCTTCCGCCACATGATTCCGAACATGCTGCCGCCGCTGCTGGTGCAGGCCAGCATCATGGCGGCCACCGCGATTATCGCGGAGGCCTCGCTTTCGTTCCTGGGGCTGGGTCAGCAGCCGCCAGCGCCTTCCTGGGGCAGCATGCTGAATGCGGCGCAACGGCACATGGTGGCGGCGCCCTGGATGGCGATTGCCCCGGGCATGGTGATCTTCACGCTCGTCATTGCGCTCAACGTGCTGGGTGATGGCTTGCGGGACGCGCTTGACGTGAAACGACACTGAACAGGGCAGGAGAGCCGCGATGAGCATTGTGTGGACGGAACAGGTTGCCGGGCCGCGGGCCTGGCGTGGCGCTGATCTCGGCACCGAGGGGCCTTGGCTGCTGCATCTCTCGGCCTCCGACCAGCAGGAGATTGGCCGGGCGCTGCAGCACGCCAAGAGCTGCGGCGTGCCAATGCTGCATTTGACGCGGCGGGATTTTCCGCTGGAACGCATGGCGGAGACGCTGGCGGGGATGGCGAGCGCCATTCGTGATGGCATCGGCTTCAGCGTGGTGCGTGGGCTGGATATCTCCAGCTATTCCGATGACGATGTGGGGCTGATTTTCTGGGGGCTGGGGCTCTACCTGGGCAATCCGCTGGGGCAGAATCCCAAGGGTGATTTGCTGGGCCATGTGTATGACCAGGGCCGCAGCTACGGCAACCTGGATGTGCGCGGCTACGAGACCAACGCTTTTCTGCCCTACCACAGCGACAGCTGCGACCTGTTGGGGTTGATGTGCCTGCGCCAGGGCATTGCTGGCGGACGCTCAAGCCTGGTGAGTTCCACCAGCGTGCACAACGAGATTTTGCGCCAGCACCCGGAGCATCTGGGCCTGCTGTACAACGGCTTCCAGTATATTCGGCGCGAGGAGGCGCTGACCGGCAAGGGCGTTTCCGAGAACCGCATTCCGGTGTTTGGCCACAAGGATGGGCTGATCAGCAGCCGCTACCTGCGCAACCAGATCAATGCCGGGGCGGTGAAGCTGGGCATGCCGCTGACGGCGATGGAAACCGAGGCGCTGGACTTCATGGATGAGCAGACGCAGCGCGACGACCTTCGCCTGGATTTCATGCTGGAGCCGGGCGACATGGAGTTTGCCAACAACTACACCACGCTGCATTCGCGCACCGAGTTCACCAATGGCACGCTGCCGCATCAGCAGCGCCACATGCTGCGGCTGTGGCTGAAGTTCGAGCAGGCTTGGCCGGTGCAAGCACCCTTCCAGGAACACAAGGGCTATGTGCTGCTGGAGCGCGGGCGGGTGCTTTCCGAAGCCTGACGCGCCATGGCCGAGGGTTGAGCGGATGGTGGTGAACGAAGGCGGGCAAGCCATTGTCGGCAACGTCACCACTGGCGCCAACGCCCCCGCAAACTGCGGCATGCACACCGCAGAGATGCTGGCGAGCGCGGATGAACTGCGGGGCCAACGCACAAGACATGCGTGAGGGGCGGAACTGATGGCCGGCAATGATGGGTCACGATCCGCCCAGGAACAACGGGGGGCTGAACGTGGATATTAGACCCCACACTGGAATGTGAGGTTTTTTGGATCGCCTAACCGATTGAAATTAGTGGCGTCCCCTACGGACGCCATTTATGTGGTTCAGGGCGACCCAGGCTAAACCTGAAAAGACCAGAAATAACTGAAAATAATGAAAATATAGAGCCATACCGAAGCAGGCTGGTTCAAGCTGGCGCATGATTATTGTGGGGTATAATGTGGGGTACAGGCAGATACCCCGCACAGGACCAGCACCATGAAGCGCCCCGGCAAGGCCCTCGACGTAAAGACCCTGGAGGCGCTCAAACCAGGGCCGAAGCCCTACCGTGTTTCGGATGGTGGCGGCCTGTTGTTGGACGTGCGGCCGACCGGTGCGAAGGTCTGGCTCTGCCGCCTGACCGTGGATGGTAAGCGCCGCGACATGGGGCTGGGCAGTTACCCTCGCGTGACCTTGGCAGACGCCCGCAGGGCGGCCCAGGAAGCCCGGCGGCTTGTCACGGTCGGCAATGACCCCATCATCCGCCGCGAGGCCGCCACCGTCGCCCGCAAGGCCGCCCGGCAGGCGGATGAAACCGCCAAGGCCCGCACCTTCGCGGCGATGGCCGAAGCCTGCATCGTCGCCCAGGCGCCCGGCTGGAAGAACGCGCGCACCGATGACCTGTGGCGCACCTCACTGAAGAACTACGCTTTCCCGGTGCTGGGCGACATGCCTGTGGCTGAGGTTGACCGGGCAGCGGTGCTTCGCGCCATTGATGGGGTGTGGACCTCTCGCCCAGCCACCGGCCGGAAGGTACTGCGGCGCATCGGCACCGTGTTGCGCTACGCCGCTGCCCATGGTTTCCGCGCCAACGATAACCCGGCCGACGCGCGGATGCTTCGGCATGCCGGGCTTTCGGCGCTGCCCGGCGGGCGCAATCAGCCATCCTTGCCCTGGGCGAAGGCCCCCGCCTTCATGAAGGCGCTGGACCTTATGCCGGGGCTGGCGCCGCTGGCGCTGCGGTTCTGCATCCTCACGGTGGTTCGCAGCGGCGAGGTTCGCGGCGCCCGCTGGTCAGAAATCAGCTTCGAAGGCGGCGCCACCTGGACCATCCCTGGCGAGCGGATGAAGGGCAAGAAGTCGGCCGAGGTTCAGCCACATCGCGTGCCGCTGACCCCGGCTGCGGTGGCGGTGCTGGTGCGGGCCTACAGCCACGTTACCGGCACCCCAGCCACCGCCGAGACGCTGCCGAAACTGGCCATGCTGCGTAGTGACGCGCTGGTGTTCCCCTCAGCCAAGCCGCTGAAGCCGTTTTCGGACATGGCCCTGTCTGCGGTCATGCGTCGCATGAATGAACATCCCGAAGGCAAGCTGGCGCCTTGGCGCGATGCCGATGGCCGCGACGCGGTGCCGCATGGCTGGCGGGCCACCTTCCGCACCTGGGTTGATGATACCTGCCCCGAGAATGCCGAAGCCGCCGAGCGGGCCTTGGCGCATGAAGTCGCCGACCGTGGCAATACCGGCAGCTACCGCCGCAGCGACGTGTTCGAGCGGCGCCGACCGTTGATGGAGTCGTGGGCCGGGCACTGCCTGGGCAGCGCCGAAAAGGTGGCTACGCGGAAGGCCGGCCAGCGCGGCCGGACCCTGTAAGGCTAAGCTTGACTCTGTAAGGCATCGCATGACAGGCTCGGCCCCGTGATCGAGAGCTTCCGCCACCGGGGCCTGCGCGCCTTCTTTGAACAGGGCGAGCCGGCCGGCATCCGCCCCGACTTGGTGGAGAGGGTGCGTTCCCGTCTTTCGGCGCTGAACGCGGCTAAGGTTGTCGATGACCTGAACTTGCCAGGCTGGCGGCTGCATCGCCTGCACGGCAAGCCAGTGCGCTGGGCGCTGGCGGTGAATGGTCCGTGGCGCATCACCTTCGAATGGGGCGATGGCGGGCCAGCCCGAGTTGACCTTGAGCAGTACCACTAGGAGGGCTGAGAGCATGAAGCGCGAATACCCGGTGCACCACCCGCCGAAGATGGCCCCGGCGCACCCTGGCGCGGTCTTGCGGGATGACGTGCTGCCGGCGCTGGGCGTCAGCGTCACGGCTGCGGCGCGCGAGCTTGGTATCTCCCGGCAGACCTTCCACGCGATCCTGGCCGAGCGCGCGGCTATCACGCCTGACACGGCGGTGCGGCTGGGCAAGTGGTGCGGCAATGGCCCCCACCTATGGCTGGCCATGCAGCGCGAGCGCGACCTTTGGGAAGCGACTGAACGGCTGGCCGATGTGGTAGCGACCATCCCTACGCGCGACGCGGCGTAGCGGTTGAGGCATGCCGGCTGACCCCTTCGAAGCAGCGGCACCGACCGACCTGAACGGCCCGGTCATGTCGTTGGGCCGGGCCATCGCCTGGGTTGCCTATCGCGACGGCATCGGACCATTCCGCAACTTGCCCGGCGACAAGGTGAGAAGCGAGCGTTGGGGCGGCCTGCACCCAGAGAACTACCGGCCCGACCGGCGGCATCACCTGCTGTGGGATATACGCTGGGTGCTGGCGCGGGTGCGTTGGCGCCTGCGGCAGCGGCCGGGGCCACATCGCGTCCCGCTGCCGCCACTCGGGCTTGGCCGGCGATACAGGTTGCGCGGGATCGCGCGGCACAACGGGGTGAAGTCCGTAGCCGCCTTGCTCCCGCTGCTGTGGCAGGACGTGCGCGCCTGCAACGCTGAGTGGGCCGAACATGACAGGCGGATGGATGCTGCCGAGCGTGAGCTTCGGCAAGCCGTCGCTGGTGGTCAGTTTACCACCGAGGGGCGCGCGGGCTTTCGTGAGCCGAACGTGGTCGCACCCATGGTGGCTATGCCGCTGACTGTTTGGCGCGACCCTGTGATGCGGTTGACGAAAGACGACAGGTTGGGGCCTGATGCCGACTTGCGGGGCGACAAGAGGGCGCTGCTGCGGTTCCATGACGTGCAGTTGCTGACTGCCGAGGTGCTGGCGAAGTGGCCGAAGCAGGCACCTGTCGATTCCTCCGATGCCGCCATGTCTAAGGTTCCCGTCCATGATGTTGTCGAAGACGTGGCGGGTTGGATGCGCCGCTATGCAGAGGGGCTACGAGCAAACGGCCAAGTGGCGAAGCGCGAAGATGCCATCTCTGCGGCCCGCGCCGCGCTCAGTTGTACAGTCAGGCAGGCGGCTGAAGCGTTCAAGGCACTGCCTTACCCTGAACTCCGAAACCCACCCAGAACAGGGTTTCCCTAGCAGACAAGCCTTGTCCGCTGTTCGCTAGCCTTCGTTCGCTGTCCGCTAGGTCGGATCGCGAAAACTTCCCGTAGTTGGTGTTCGCCCTGGCGCATTCCGCACCAGCTTGAATGAGGCGACACCATGCAGCTTACCGAGACCAACTTGCCCAGCGCGCCGGCCCGCAATGTCGGCAGCGGCGCCCTGACCCACACCCTGAACGACGCGGCCCGCATCACCGGCCTGTCGCGCTCCACGCTGTACCGGCATGCCTCCGGTGGTCGCCTGCGGCTGGTGAAGGTTGGTGGCCGCACGCTGGTTTGCGCCGCCAGCCTGCGCGCCCTGGTGGGTGCCGAGGCGTGATCGGCGCCTTGCCTATGGCCGAACCCCTCGCCGTGCTGCTGCTGGCCGCGTTCCTGCGGTTGGCCGGCGGCTGACAGCAAAACGCCGGGCGCGATGGCCCGGCGGGTATTGCGGCAAGTCGGTGGTGACGCCCGACTTCTACCATGCGCCCGCTGCCAGCTTCGCGTCTCGGCCATCGGAGCCGATGACATGAGCAACGACACCACCCAGGGCCGGCGCAGCGCGCCGCCGCCAATTCCCAATATCGGCGCTGCCCTGAACTGCATGGTGGCGCGCAGTGATGGCTGATGCCCTGACCATCATCCGCGCCCAAGGCCGGCGCCTGGCAAAGCTGGTGCGCCCCTCTGGCGCCATTGAGGGCTATGACGCCGCGCGCCTGGTGAACCTGTATCCCCGCGAACTGCTCGACCTGGCCGCGCTGAACGACCTCCTGCACGAGTTGCTGCGCCGCCCAGACTGCTGCGTGGTTCGCGGCGCCATTAGCGACCCGGCGCGAACTGTCCGGGTGCGGCGCCTGCTGCATGACGACACCCGCATGGGCGACGCGGCTTCGCTGGCAGAGACGCCCAGGCATTGGCTTGCGCTGGATATGGACGCGGTGCCCTTGCCGGTGAACATCGCGCCCGCCGACCTTGCCGGGTGCGCTGCGGCTGCGGTGGCGCTGCTGCCGCCCGCCTTCACTGGCGCTGCCTGCATCGCGCAGCTTTGCACGACCTGGCGCGCAAGCTGGCTCGCTGGGCAGCCGACCGCCGCAGCCATCTGCCGGCAGACCCTCCGGTGCCTGATGCCATGGGCGACCGGGAGGGAGATATTGCCGTTCCGCTGCTGGCCATTGCCGATGATGCCGGCGGTGAATGGCCCGGCCGCGCCCGCCTCGCGCTGCTGGACCTGTTCGGGGTGCGGGCGGCAAAGGAAGGCACCATGGAAGCCGGCGCGCTGTTGCTGGCCGATATCAAGCTGCTATTCGCTGGTCTGTCGGCCCTGCGACTGACCAGCGCTCAGATTGTGGAACATCTGGCACAGCAGGAAGAACGTCCATGGCCCGAATGGCGCCATGGCAAGCCGATGACCGCGCCGCAGCTTGCCCGCGCGCTGGCGCCTTTCGGGGTGCGGCCCGGTACGATTCGCGTTCCCGGCGCCGACACTGCCAAGGGCTACTATCGGGACTCATTCGAGGAAGCCTGGACGCGCTACCTCCCGTCAGCAGTATCCTCTGCCAGCCGTAACGGGATTCCTGAGCCGTCACAACGTCACAACCCAGGGAACGCAAGGGCTTCAGGCGACGGTGGAGGCGTCACGCCCACCAGCGTGTTACGGGTCGAAACTCGCGCGAAGCTGGCAGATGACCTTGCGTGTGACGGTGTTACGGCTGCGTCGCCTCCTCACGGCCCAAGCCTGTACAATGACCCGGCCGGGGCAGGTTGGAGCGGCGCCCTGTGAGCGCCGCCGCAGCCCTGGCCCGCGCCGAGGCCGCCGGGGTGCGGCTGGTGCTGGACGCTGGCGGCGCCGTGCGGATGCGGGCCAGCGTGCCGCCGTCACCCGCCCTGCTGGCCGACCTGCGCCAGCACCGCGAGGCGGTGGCGGCCCTACTGCTGGAACGCGAGCGCGCCGCCTTCTACCAGCGCGCCATGGGCGAGGCCGCCCAAGCGCTGGCCGCACCCGACCCAGATCTTGCCGCCGAGCGGGCCGCCACCGCCGCCGCCATGGCTGCCGAAGCACGCGGCGAGCATGGCCACCCGCTGCCCGCCGAGGCGCATCAACGCGATTTGGCCGGGCTGCGCGGCAGCGCCATGCAGCGTCCGCCCTCCTGGGCAGACCATGATGATCGGCCCGGCCATGGTTGCCGCTGTTCCCGTTGCTCGGGTCGGCTCTGGTGGGCGGCACAACTGCCAAGCAAGGACTGCACTGGCATCGGCCCCGGCTGGTGCTGCGCGACCTGCCACCCTGCGCCGCCGGGGGCGGCGACTACGGAGGTGCGAACTTGAGAGCGCCAAAGTTCGACGCCGCTAGCACTGTCAGCAGCCGCGGGAGTGACCAACAATCTCGGCTGACGATGAAGAATTTTTCCCCGGCTCAATCAAGGTAAATTACGTCGATGCCAAAAATATCAATGCGCGATTAATATTATTTATAATTAATGGAGGCGTTAAATCCATGAGTATTGTTAGTTCGCAAGATTCCGAAATATCGGATTACCGGCGACGTTTGCAGATCCTCGCCTGCCTCGGACCACGGGGGCTTGCCCAGCGCATTGTTGAACTGGATTCTAAGCTCGAGGAAGTCATAACCGCTGCTCCCCCTCCGAAGGAGTCGGACGCAGACGAAGCGGGCGATGGGACTACAATAACGCCCCCTGCCACAAAGGGACGGCGGCGGCGGAATACTGTGCCCATGGACTATTGCTTGCACGAGGCCGGTCACGCGGTGGCTCACTGGTATGTCGGTCGTGTCCCGGGTGGTGGTGTAGGAGCGACGGAGCCCGGGGCGCGTAGCGAAGCCCCAGGCGAAGCGTAGCGGAGCGCCCCGGGCGGCCACCGCGGTGATCCTTGGTAGGGTTTGGGTTGTCGAGACCTTCAACCTGAGACCAGGA
>CANFIE010000159.1 GCA_947446625.1 Acetobacteraceae bacterium
GCGGCCAATGTCAGCTTCGTGGAATTCCCCACCGACAAGGGCCACGACGCCTTCCTGCTGGAAGAGCCCGAATTCCACCGCGCACTCGGCGGCTTCCTGGCCGGCTGCGCCGCCCGGGCGGGAGTGTGAAGCCCATGCCCGATACCCACGCCCCCATCCAGTACGTGGCCAAGAACATGCGGCTGGACCTGCGGCTGATCGCCGAGATGGTCTGGCCCGGCGCCCGCGTGCTCGATATCGGCTGCGGCGACGGCGCCCTGCTGGCCCACCTCACCACCACCAAGGGCGCCGATGCGCGTGGCATCGAGATCGACATGGCCGAGGTGACGGAAGCCGTGGCCAATGGCCTGGCGGTCATTCATGGCGATGCCGACAACGACCTGGCCTTCTACCCCGACGCGGCGTTCGACTTCGTCATCCTCTCCCGCACCCTGCAAGCGGTGGAAAAGCCGCGCGAAGTGCTGCGCCAGATGCTCCGCATCGGCCGGCGCGTCATCGTCAGCTTCCCCAATTTCGGCCATTGGGAAGTGCGCTGGCAGTTGCTGACCGGCGGCCGCATGCCGATGACCGGCACCTGGCACCGCCCCTGGTACGAGACCCCCAACATCCACCCCTGCACCATTCGCGACTTCTTCGCCCTTTGCGCGTTGGAAGGCTATGTGGTTGAGCAATGGCTGGCAGCGGATGAAAACGGCCTGCGCGCCCCTTGGCGACGCTTTCCGCGGTTGGCCAACCTGTTCGGCGAACAGGCGCTGTTCCTGCTGCGCCGGGGCTAAAGCACCAAGCGCCCTGTTGGGCGCATTTCGTGCTCCATAACTATTTGAAACCAGGGCAATATCCGTTCTGATGATTCCATCAGAACGGATATTGCCCTAGAGGCGGCGCGGCTCAGTTCAGCCGCAGCCCCTTCAGCCGCCACTCGGCGGGAACAGCCGGGCGGGTCGGCGGCTCGGGCAGCATGCGCGCCGCCAGGCCAGCGTGCCGCGCCGCTTCAAACGCCCCCAGCCGGCGGCATTCTTCTTCAACATAGCGCAGCATGCGCGCCAGCGCCTGCTGCTCATCCGCGTCAGGCTCGGCATCAATCCGGGGCAGAGTCGCATCCATCGAGCGGGGGCTCCAGGAAGGGTGACCAGTCTCCATCCGGCGCATAGTGGCACCGGCCCACGCCGCGCTCTCTCTGGGGGAGATGACGCACGACGCAGCTTCAGCCTAGGGTGTAACGCATTCAGCCGAAGGATTGACCATGCGCCGCGCCTTGAAATTGCTGTTTCTGCTAACTCTCGCGATGAGTTCAACGGCCGCCCAGGCCGGCACCACCTTTGACGCGGTGAAGGCCCGCGGCCAGGTGGTCTGCGGCGTCAATTCCGGCGTCGCCGGCTTTTCGGCCCCCGACGCCCGCGGCATCTACCAGGGGCTTGATGCCGATTTCTGCCGCGCCATCGCGGCGGCCATGTTCGGCGATGCCACCAAGGTCCGCTTCGTCCCCACCACCTACCAGACCCGCTTCGTCGCCCTCCAGGCCGGCGAGATCGACGTGCTGGCCCGCAATGTCACGCAAACCCTGCTGCGCGACACCTCGCTGGGCTTCAACATGGCGGGGGTGAACTTCTACGACGGCCAGGGCTTCATGGTGCCCAAGCGGTCCAACATCACCAGCGCCCGCCAGCTCAACGGCGCCACGGTCTGCGTGCTGCCCGGCTCCACCACCGAACTCAACCTGGCCGACTACGCCCGGCGCGAGGGCATCCGCATCTCCCCCGTGGTGCTTTCCTCCATGGATGAGATGACCGCCGCCTATCAGGCCGGCCGGTGCGACGCCATGACCAGCGACGCCAGCCAGCTCGCCGCGCTCCGCGTCTCCGCCCTGCGCGAGCCGGATGCCCACCTGCTGCTGCCCGAGCGCGTTTCCAAGGAACCCCTCGGCCCCATGGTCCGCCATGGTGACGACCAGTGGCTGGACGTGGTGGCCTGGACCCTGCGGCTGATGATCGAGGCTGAGGAAGTGGGCCTGACCCGCGCCAATGTGGACCAGATGCGCACCAGCCAGGACCCCAACATCCAGCGCATCCTTGGCGTCACCCCTGGCTTCGGCAAGGCGCTGGGTCTGGAGGAGAACTGGGCCTACCAGATCATCAGGCAGGTGGGGAATTACGGCGAGGTCTTCGACCGCACCCTGGGCGCCGGCAGTGCCATTGGCCTTGCCCGTGGCCTGAATGACCTGTGGACCCGTGGCGGCCTGATGTACGCCCTGCCGCTGCGCTGAGCGGCGGCCCACCCCCGGCCAAAAAATAAGCCCGGCGGAAGCACCGCCGGGCCGAGTCGAGGGAGGAAATATCCAGTCTGGCCCTGGGGCAGATACTCCCACTGGGGCCGAGAGCTTTATGGCACGGGCCGATTTGCCCCGCTTTGATGCAGCGCAAGCGTGACTCAAACCGCTAGCGGCCTTAATTCCGTCATGGGCTTCCCGCAAAAGCCCGCCGCCGCAGGGCGCATCAGCAAAACGCGGTAAACACACAGGGAGCCAGGACATGGCACGAGTTGCATTGGTGACGGGTGGGCAGCGGGGCATCGGTGCCGCCATCTCGGAGGCGCTGCAGGCCGCCGGCCGGACGGTGGTGGCCAGCTATGCCGGCAACGACGCGGCGGCCGAGGCTTTCACCAAGCGCACCGGCATTCCCTGCTACAAATTCGACGTGGCCGACTACGACCAATGCGCCGCCGCGATCAAAAAGATCGAGCAGGAAGTCGGCGTCATTGAAATCCTGGTCAACAATGCCGGCATCACCCGCGACGGCACCATGAAGCGCATGGACCGTGGCATGTGGGATGCCGTCATCGATACCAACCTGGGCAGCTGCTACAACATGTGCAAGCTGGCCTGGGACGGCATGTCGGCCCGCAAATTCGGCCGCATCGTCAATATCGGCAGCATCAACGGCCAGGCCGGCCAGTACGGCCAGGTGAACTACGCCGCCGCCAAATCCGGCATCCACGGCTTCACCAAGGCCCTGGCCCAGGAAGGCGCCCGCGCTCAGATCACGGTGAACGCGATTGCGCCCGGCTATGTGGACACCGAAATGGTCCGCGCCGTGCCGCCGGACGTGCTGGAGAAGATCGTCGCCCGCATTCCCATGGGCCGCCTCGGCCGCGCCTATGACATCGCTCGTGGCGTGCTGTTCCTCACGGCTGATGACGCCGACTTCGTCACCGGCAGCACGCTCAGCATCAACGGCGGCCAGCACATGTATTAACCAGGGGTCACGGCTGGGGGCCTCGCGCCCCCGGCCGGCCTCGGGCATTCTGCGCCAAACCCGCGCAGGAAACGCCCATGCACTTCGTCCTCATCGGCGACGACAAGACCGACCCCGCCGCCCCCGCGCGCCGCATCGCCACCCGGCCGCGCCATATCGAAAACCTGATCACCTGGGCCAAGGCGGGCAAGCTCATCCTCTCCGGCCCGCGCATGCCGGATGACGAGACCACCACCGGCAGCCTGCAATTCTTTGACGTGGCCGACCGCGCCGAGATGGACGCCTATATGGCGGTGGAACCCTTCGCCACCGAAGGCGTGTGGCAACACGTAAAAATCCTGCCCTTCCGCGTGGCGCCGCTGCCCTACCCGGCCCCGCCCGCGCCGGGTGAAGCGCCCATCTTCACCTGGGCCATCATCGCCATGGATGGCACCGACGCAGCCGCCGAGTCCCGCCGCCTCGCCGCCCGCCCGGCGCATCTGGAAAACCTGAAGCCCCTGCTGGCCGCCGGCCGCATCCACCTGGGCGGCGCCATTCTGGATGCGCCAGAGGGCCGCATGATCGGCTCCATCATGGTCGTCTCGGCACCAGACGAAGCCGCCGCCCGCGCCCTGGTGGCGGCCGACCCTTACGTGCAGCAGGGGGTCTGGCAGTCCGTCCGGGTGGAACGCTGGCGCATTGGCCCGCAGCCCTACAAAAAGCTGCCCGGCCAGCCCTAGAGCAATATCCGTTCTGATGGAATCATCAGAACGGATTTCTTGCTCTAGTTTCAAATAGTTATAGAGCACGAAATGCGCCCATCAGGGCGCATAGTGCTCTAGCCGAAGATCAGGTGCAGCACCCCGCCCACCACGGCAATCACCAGCGCGGCCTTGAACGCCACGATGAAATCCGCCACCGCCATGCCCGGCACCACATAGGCGGTCAGCATCAGCATCAGCGCATTGATCACCAGCAGGAACAGCCCCAGCGTCACCACCGTGACGGGAAAGGTCAGTACCTGCAAAATCGGCTTCACCAGGGCGTTCACCAGGCCAAAGACCAGTGCTGCATACAGCAGGTTCAACGGTTCCTCCGGCACGCTGATGCCGGCCACCAGTTGCGTCGCCGCCCATAGGGTAAAGGCGGTAACCAGAATATGGATGATGAAGCCCATGCGCGCTCTCCCCGGCGGTGCCGCCCGCCCCAGGAACAAAGCTGCCAGATGACCACGCCCCGCGCCACCTTCCTGGGCGCCCTGGCCCTGCTGCTCTGGGCCTTCCTGGCGCCGCTGGCCAGGCTGGCCCAACCGCTGCCGCCGCTGCTGCTCACCGCGCTGGGCTTCTGCCTGGGCGGCGCGCTGGGGCTGGCCGTGGTGCTGACCCAGGGCCGGCTCTCCCTGCTGCGCCAGCCGCCGCTGGCCTGGGCGCACGGAGTCGGCGGCCTGGCCGGCTACCACGCGCTGTATTTCGCCGCCCTGGCCCTGGCCCCGCCGCTGGAAGCCAACCTGCTCAACTATCTCTGGCCGCTGCTCATCGTGCTGTTCTCGGCCCCCATACTGGGCCTGCGGCTTGGCCCGCGCCGCCTGGCCGGTGCCGCCATGGGCGTGGCCGGCGCGGTGCTGCTGCTGGGTCCCGGCGCCGCCTTTCCGCCCCAGGCCACGCCCGGCTTTGCCTGCGCCATCCTGGCGGCCTTCACCTGGGCGCTCTACTCGGTCACCGCCCGACGCATGGCGGCCATTCCCACCCAGGCCGTGGCCGGCTTCTGCCTGGCTTCCGCCGCCCTGGCCCTCGCCGCCCACCTGGCCTTCGAGGCAACCCCCGCAGCCCCCAGCCTCACCCAGGCCGTGGTTGTGCTGCTGCTCGGCCTCGGCCCCATGGGCGCGGCGTTTTTCCTCTGGGATATCGGCATGAAGCGCGGCGACCCACGGCTGCTAGGCACCCTGGCCTATGCCACGCCCATCGCCTCAACCCTGCTGCTGGCGGCCATTGGCGAGGCAACGCTGGGCTGGCGTGCGATATTGGCAGCCGGCCTGGTTGCCGGCGGCGGGCTACTCGCCGCCCGCGCTAAGGATTAACCCGGCGGCGCCCAACCCGGCGGCGCCATCTCAAAGCCGGCGAATTCAAAGGCCGGGCACACGGTGCAGCCAACCAGCACCCAGGCCCCCAGCGGCGCCGCCGCCTGCCACCAGCCCTCGGGCACCAGCGCGAAGCTCACCTCCCCCGCGCCCAAATCCGGCCCCAGCCGTACCGTCCGCGCCGGCTCACCGGGCGGCGCCATCTGCAATTCCAGCGCCGCGCCGCCATACCAATGCCAGGCCTCAGCCGCATCCACCTTGTGCCAATGGCTGCGCTCGCCCGCCGCCAATAAGTAATGAATCGCCGTGCCCGCACCGCGCCCGCCACCCGGCGGCACATCGCGCCACAGCTCGCGGAAATGCCCGCCCTCAGGGTGGGGTTGCAGCGCCAGCGCGGCGATCACCGCGCTGGCCGGCAAGCTCTGGTCCCGCAGGTTCACCCAACCGGCATGGACTGCGCCAGCGGCGCCAGCTTCACCACGCGGTCGTACCACGCCGCCAGCTTCGGCGCCGCCGGCCGCCAGGGCTCGTTGGCGTAGCGGAAGTCCAGGTAGCCCAGGGCGCAGCCAATGGTGATCTCACCAATCGTGGTCAGGTCGCCCAGGCTGTCCGCCTCGCTCTCCAGCGCCGCGATGGCCTTCTCAACCTTGCCGCGCTGCAGGGCGATGTAGGAAACGCGCCCCTCATCCTGCGGCAGCGGAATCTCCCGCCGGCGCGGCTGCGACGCATCCAGAATGCCATCGCCCAGCGCCTGTTGCCGCAGCGCCTTCCAGCGCGCCGGCCCAACAGGCGGAAACAGCTTCGGCGCATCGCCAATGCTGTCCAGGTATTCGCAGATCACCGGGCTGTCGAACAACGACATGCCGTCATCCGTCACCAGCGTCGGCACCTTGTTCAGCGCATTGAACGGCGTCAGCTCCGGCGAGGTGGAGCCGATCTCCCAATCCTGGAACGTCACACCGCGCTTGATGGCGCAGGCCGTGGCCTTGCGAACATAGGGGCTGGCGCCCGATTTGGTCAGTTTCATGAATATTCCCTCTGGTTCAACGCAGGTAGCCTAGCCCCCTCCGCGCTCAGCGAAAACTGTCCTTGGCGCTGCGAATCTCCGCCAGCTTGGCCACACTGCCAGCGCGCAGAAACGGGTTCGCCGCCATTTCCTCAGCCATGGTGGTCGGCACGGTGGGCCGCCCCGCCGCCCGCTGCACCGCGGCCTCGGCGGTGCGCGCCACCAACGCCTTGTTCTGCGGCTCCACCGTCAGCGCAAACCGCGCATTGCTCTCGGTGTATTCATGCCCGCAGCACACCAGAGTCTCGCCCGGCAGCGCCGCAAACTTCTTCAGGCTGGCGAACATCTCCTCGGCATTGCCTTCCAGCAGCCGGCCGCAGCCCAGGCTGAACAGCGTATCGCCGCACAGCAGCACCCGCGCCGTGGCGAAGTAGAACGCAATATGCCCGCGCGTATGGCCCGGCGTGTCGATCACCACCGCCTCGCTCGCCCCCAGCGCCACGGTCTCGCCCTCCGCCAGCGCCACATCCAGCTTCGGCAGCCGCCGCGCATCCGCCGCCGCGCCCACCAGCTTGGCGCCGTACTTGGCCCGCAGCGCCTCGGCGCCGGCAATGTGGTCGCCATGGTGATGCGTCAGCAGCACCATATCCAGTCGCCCGCCGCCGGCCTCCACCGCGGCAATCGCCGCCTCCGGCTCACCCGGGTCGCACAGCGCCACGGCGCCGGTGGCCGCGTCTTTCAGCAGCCACAGGTAGTTGTCGGAAAGGCACGGTACCGGCTCCACGGAAAGCGCCATGGCCAAGTTCTCCTCACAGGGCCATCGAACCGGCCCGATTCCGTCCTATATGTCGTGCATGAGCCACGAGGTCCACGGGCTGGGTGATTTCTATTCGTCACCGGCCGGCCAGGTAGCCGCCAAGCTGTTGCGCCGCCGCCTGCGCCGGCTGTGGCCCAACCTGCGCGGCCAAAGCCTGCTGGGCCTGGGCTACGCCAGCCCCTTCCTGCGCGCCTGGCGCGAGGAAGCCTCGCGCTGTATCTGCCTCATCCCCAGCCACCTGCGCCCCTGGCGCTGGCCACGCAAGGCGCCCAGCCGCACCGCCATTGCGCCCGAGGACGCCCTGCCCTTCCCCGACCTGTCCTTCGACCGACTGTTGCTGGTGCACGGGCTGGAGACCGCCGAAAACGCCCGCCGCCTGCTGCGCGAGGCCTGGCGCGTGCTGAAGGATGACGGCGTGCTGCTGGTGCTGGTGCCCAACCGCCTGGGCCTTTGGGCGCTGCGGGAAAGCACCCCCTTCGGCCATGGCCAGCCCTATTCCCCCGGCCAGTTGGAAGCCCTGCTGCAACGCCAGATGTTCCGGGTGGAACGGCGCGAGGCCGCGCTGTTCATGCCCCCCTTCCGCAGCCGCCTGCTGCTGCGCGGCGCCGGCGCCTGGGAACGCCTGGGCGACGCGCTTTGGCCCAGCCTGGGCGGCGTAACCCTGGTGGAAGCCCGGAAGGACATGTTTGCCGGCCTGCCGGTGCAGGCCGTGGCCGCCAAGGGCCGCCGCCGCGTGGTGGTGGCGGAGGAAGGGGCGTAGCGCGCCTTGGCCGAGCCAGCGATGGCCCAGCGGTTTTCTGGGTTATGCGCTGCCCTACGAGACTCCGGCCGCCCACAAGCCCCACCCTTGCCATCTCGAATCGTTCCTATTATGTTCACTTTGCCGGGTAACCGGCCGCTCTTTCCCAGCCGCATCCGCCCCACCTCCCCCCGTCCACGCCGGGCGCCTGCCTGCGCGCCCAGGCCCGCCACACCCCCAACCCAGGGCCAGCGGTATTTGTCCGATCCAGCACTTTCCTCGGTTTTGCCCGCCCCCTCCCCCGGCCGCGCCCACATCCAGCCCCCCAGGCGCCGCCGCCCGCCCGCGCCCCCAAAGCCAGCCAAAGCCCCTCCCCGGCTATTTGTCCGAACAACGCATCCCCTGGCTTTCCGTCCCAACCCCCGCC
>CANFIE010000160.1 GCA_947446625.1 Acetobacteraceae bacterium
CACCCGGGCAAAGCCAATGCCGAGTGGCACGGCAGCCGAGCTTGCGACGCTCTTCAGCGCAATGCCGCCGAAGGCCAGCGCGCAGCCGCTGGCCCGCAACTCATTCACCAGCACCGTATAGGCTTCAGGGTAGAGCACGTCGTCATAATCCAGCACCGCCAGGTAGCGCCCGTGGGCCTGGGCAATGCCGGCGTTCAGCAGCGCGGAGCGTGCATCCGCCAAGCCTTGGTCACAGGCATAGCGCACCACCTCCAGCGTCACCGAGGGATCCAGCGCGCGGAGCGGGGCAAGCCTGGCCTCCAACACCCGTGACTGCACCGCGGTGAAGCGCTGGGTAACCAGCAGCACCCGCAGCGGCCGCCAGGACTGACCGATGAGACTCAGCAGCGCCCCGCTCAACTCCTCGAACCGGTCCGGGTTGTGGAAGCGCACGATGACATCCACGGCTTCGGTCAGGCGTTCCTGCATTGCCTCGCGCCCTACCATCGTGCCGGAGCGAAACCAAAGCCGTGCGCCCAGACGGCGATGCCAGGGCTCCGGCCGAAGTGGTCCGGCCCCGGTTCCTCCGGCATGCCGCCATGACGACGGATCTCGGTACCGATCATCGCCGCCACTCGCTCGCAGCCCCAAAGCCGGGCAAGCCGATAGCCGTCCAACAGGTGTTCCGGCGTGACCCAGTCACTGATACCGGGCGCCGCCCGGCTGGTGACGTAGCGGGCATTGGGGCAGGTCAGCACGCGTAGCCCCGCCTGCTGCGCCCGCCAGGAGAGGTCCACCGCCGCCAGCGCGTCCAGCGCCGGCTCCAGGCCACCCAGGCCGAGGACCGGCCCGGTGGGCAGCAGCAGGCAGCCTCCCCCGGTCCAGGCGCTCTCGAAGCTCAGCGGATCGACATGGCGCGGATGCTCGACAGGAAAGTCGGTGGCGCCAATAATCGCCGCCTCCCCCGCGGCGGCGGACATGCGCAGCAATGCCTCCAGGCAGTCGGGCGCGAAGAAGCCCTCGGCGTCAACGGCCAGGTACAGGGAAGCGCCGGACGCGGCGGCATGGCGCAGCATGTGGTCATGCGCGGCGCCGCCTTGGCGGATCGCCGCAGCCAGACCCAGGGCAGTGGTGCCTGATGGTGCCTCGGCTGCCGTACCAGGCCATAGCAGCATGCAGTCCGCCAGCCCGGCCTGCGCCACGGCCAGCACCGCGCTGCGGGCGGCACGCGCGGCCTGCGCCATGTTGGCACCCGGCCCAAATCCAATGGCAATGCGCGGCCTGGGCGGCGGCAGATCCAGCCCCAGGGCCTGCCGCCGGGCCGCTTCAGCGCAATCCTTGGCCAGTGCGCTTGTGGCACGCAGCCGGTAGCGGCCAACCCGCAGGTAGTGCAGCAGCGGGTTTTCGGCCCCGATATCGGGGTTCTCGGCCAGGTACCATGTGGCATCGAAGTCCGGGCCCGGGTTGGCCAGGGTGCACGCCAGATAATGGGCCGCCGCGGCCAGCGCGTCCTGCGGTGCATCCGGGTTGCGGGCGGCATACCAGGCGGGGTCGAAAAGGCCGGAATGCAGCACCAGGGTTGCCTCGGGC
Source organism: Acetobacteraceae bacterium (assembly GCA_947446625.1). Classification (GTDB taxonomy): domain Bacteria; phylum Pseudomonadota; class Alphaproteobacteria; order Acetobacterales; family Acetobacteraceae; genus CAIMOR01. The sequence continues at coordinate 1,570 of CANFIE010000160.1, forward strand.
GGAGTGGGCGGCGGGGTGCGCGAACCCGGTTGCGCCGCCAGCAGCCAGCGTAGCGAGCGATGCAGCCAAGGCCTTGCGTTCACCGCCCCCTGGATGCTCTGCGCCAGCCGACAGAGCCGGCTGTTCAGGTGCAGCTCACTCTGGCGCAGGGCAGCCGTTGTGCTGCCCAGCGCCGCCTCGCACGCGGTAAGCGCCCCCTCGCGCTCGGTCATCGCCTCCTCGCGCGCGATGAGCGCCGAACGAAGCCGCGAAACATCCAGTTGGGCGAAGGCCAAAGCGCCATGGCCGGCAGGGCCGGGCGCCGGTTGAGGGCCGCGCTGGGAGAAGTGGTCAATGGTCATCGCTTGCCGGCACAGGAAGGGTTGGCAGCAGGAAGCGGTCCGTCAGCAAGGCGCGGGCCTGGGTGACGAGGGAGGCGGCCAGGCCGGCATCTGCCAGCAGGCGGGCGCAGGCGTCGGCCAGGCCGGAGGCGCTGTCTGCCACCAGCAGATGGCGGCCAGGGGTGGCGCCCAGACCGCGGCAGGCATGCGAGGTCGCTACCACCGGCCGGCCATGCAGCCAGGCTTCCAGCACCTTGAACTTGGTGCCGCCCCCGCCCCGCAGCGGAGCAATGGCAATGCTGGCGCCGGCATAGGCGGCGCTGAACCCGGCATCGGCACCCAGGTAGCGGATACCAGCGCGCTCCAGCCGGGCGATGAGGTCCGGCGGGGCGGCCCCGGCCACCGCCACCTCCACCCCCGGCACCAGTCGCCGCAACCGCGGGGCAATGGCTTCAGCCAGCCACAATGCGGCATCCCGGTTGGGCAGGTAGCCCAGCACGCCAACGAACAGCACGCTGGGCGGCCACACTCCAGGCGGTGGCAGTGCAGGCAACGGCCCGGCGATGCGGTTGGCCTGGACGCTCACCTCGGCACGCGGTTGCGCCCTGGCACCGCGCTTGGCCAGGGCCGCCGCATCCTCCGTTGCCGCCAGATGCAGGCGCGGAAGTTGATGCAGCGCCCGGTCCTCGGCCGCACGATAGGCACGCGCGCCACCGATATACTGCCAGGCCCGGCGCGGCTGCCCATGCCGCAGCGCCAGCCAGGCCAGGCTGGTACGGGTGCGCGATTCCAGGTCGTCGAAATCCAGTTCCATCCGGGCCAGCCAAGACGGCGGCAGGTGCTGAGCCAGGTCGAGCAGGTAGAGCCGGAACATCACCACCCGGGCCGGCTGTTCGGCTGGCAGTGCGCCCTGCAGCTGCGCCAATAACGCGGCATCCACCAACAGCCAGTCCGCCGGAGCGGCAGCCTGACGGGCCGGCAGCACCCGCAATTCGCCGGGCACCGGGCAGGCCCCCTCCCCCGCCGCGGCATAGGTGGCGAAAACGAGGGTGATCAGGCGGTGTTCAGCGGCCAGCGCCGCGGCCCACATCCAGGCGCGACGCGCCAGCCCAACACCCTGCGCATCTGGCCGCACCGGGGAAAGCAGCACCGCGAGGGGACGGGAATCGGCCATCACATCAGGAACCGTGGCGATTGCTGCCAGGCCAGCACCAGCCAGGCCTGCAGCAGCACCATGCCCAGCAACAGCACCCCCCGCAGCAGCGGTGAGCGCAGCAGCAGGAAGCAATCGGCCGCGGCCAACAGAAAGGCGGGATTGGTGCTGACGAAGCGGGGCATGCTGATGAGTTGGCCCGAGCACAGCGCCAGCAGCACCGGCATGCCGCACAGCCAGGCCTCGGCGAAGTAGCGGCGCCGGCACAGCCACAGCGTGGCCGCGCCACCCAGCAGGGCCCAGGCAGCGAAATAGAGATCCTCCGGCACCGGCTGGCCGCGCAACAACGCACCGAACGGCGCCATCAGCACCCGCAGCGGGTTGCTTCCGGTCCGCCCCCAACCAGCCTGGATATGCTGGAACGCCAGAGCATCGCCCAGCTTCAGTTGCAGGAAGGCCATGAAGGCGAATAGCCCAAGTGGCGCCAGCAACGCCGGCCCCAGCGCCACCAGGCGCTGCCGCAGGGTCTGCCCGCGCCATATCAGGCCCAGTTGCCGCAGCCCCACCCAGGCGGCAAGCAGCACGCCGGTGGGGCGGGTGGCGCAAAGCGCCCCGGTGGCGGCCGCAGCCAACCAAGGCCAGCCCCGTACCAGGGCCAACAACGCCGCGGTGGCCAGGGCCGCGAACAGCGCTTCAGTGTAAAGGGCATGGAAGTAAAAGCCGAAGGGCCAGCACAGCACGAAGGCAATCCAGCCCCAGGGCGAAGCCTCCTGCCGGGTATGGCGCCGCAACTGGCTGCCCAAAACCACGAAGGCGAACAGGCAAGCGGTGGAAACCGCCACCCCAAGCGCGGCAGGCGAGCCCCCAATCACGGCCTGCAGGCCAGCCACCAGCAACGGCAGCAGCGGGAAGAAGGCCCAGTTCGCCTGCCAGCAGCAATCGGCCACGAAGCGGGCGGTGGCATCGTAGCCATGCTCGACGATGGAGATGTACCAACCGCAATCCCATTGGCACATCGCCTGGCCAAGCGCCGGCACAACCAGCGTCCGGTAAACCAGCAACCTGCCAAGCGTCAGTATTGCCAGCGCGACTACCAGAATTATTGCGGATCTATGTGATGTTTTGTGATACAAAGCGTTGAACCAAGCAACACAGAAATCAAAATATCCCGCTTCGGCATTTATAAGCAACAGCCATTATAGTAAATTCCGCCTTGGCATTTATTGTATCGACCCTATTCATAGCGCCGTATCGGAACCCTTGGTCGATGCTCCCCAAGCCCTGCTTGCCAGAACTGTGCATCGTCATCCCGGTGCTGAACGAGCGCGACAACATCGTTCCACTTGTCGTCGCCTTGCAGGCCGCTTTGTCCGGCATCCTCTGGGAAGCCCTTTTCGTGGACGACGACAGCCAGGACGGCACGCGCGAAGCCATTGCCGCGGCGGCGCTGGAGGAACCGCGGTTGCGGCTGCTGCACCGCATCGGCCGGCGCGGCCTGGCGAGCGCCTTTGTCGAAGGCGCTCAGGCCAGCATGGCCCCGGTTATCGCAGCAATGGATGCCGACCTGCAGCATGACCCGGGCCTGTTGCCGCAGATGCTGGCGGCGATCCGTTCATGCGGTTGCGACGTTGCCGTCGGCAGCCGTTATGTGGCGGGTGGCAGCATTGTCGACTGGGATGGCGGACGCGCCGCGATGTCCCACCTTGCAACGCGGCTGGCGCGGCGGCTGTTGCGCTCGCCGTTGCACGACCCGCTGAGTGGCTACTTCATGCTGCGGCGGAGCGTGTTCGAACTGGCCGTGCGCCGGCTGTCCTGCATCGGCTTCAAGATCCTGCTCGATATCCTGTCCTCGCTACCGCATCCGGTACGGGTGCGCGAACTGCCCTTGGCCTTCGCGCCGCGCCTGGCGGGGCACAGCAAACTGGGTGGCGGCACGGTGCGGGACTTTGGGCTGTTGCTGGCAGAAAAGCTCCTCGGCCCCAGGCTGCCGGTACGGCTGGTGCTGTTCGCCCTGGTCGGTCTCGGTGGGCTTGGCGTGCATGGCCTGGCCCTGTACCTGGCCAAGAACTGGCTGGAACTGCCCTTCCTGAATGCGCAACTGATGGCCACGGCAATCGCCATCGGCAGCAACTTCTTGCTCAACAATTACCTCACTTTCGCAGATCGTCCTCGAACCGGCTGGAACCTGCTGTCCGGGTTGCTGATGTTCGGCCTGGTCTGTTCGGTAGGGGCGCTCAACAATCTGGGCGTCGCCTCACTGCTCCTGGCCAGCGAACCGCAGGCATGGGGCCTGGCCGGGCTGGCCGGCGGAGCAATGAGCCTGATGTGGAACTACGCCGTGGGCTCGGCATTGGTATGGCCGGTCGCTCGTGCCACCTGATGACCTTCGCACCTCCCGGCCCCTTGCGCCGATCATGCCGCTCGCAACCCTTGCGAGGCCACCCTCAGAATGGGACCGTCCCAGGTACCCATCCGACGCGTCCTGCACGATGGCCCGATGCACGGCTACAGCAGGGTCGAGCGCATCACGGCGGGATACTGCGCCTCCACCTGCAGCATGATCTACCCGATGCTGCGGAGGTTTGAGACCGGCGGCGTCATCCCGCGCACCCTCTGCCCCCCTGTGCATGCTCGCCTCACCGCCGCGCCGTGGGCAGGGGCGCCGGTGCGGGCGGGGCAACCGGGGCCGCGGTACCGAACTCCACCTTGCAGCGCACCCCGCCCGGCAGCACCCGGTTGGGGTTGGGCAGGCTGAGGCGGACGCCAAAGGTGCCGCTGGCGGCGTCGAACACCTCATCCATCACCCGGATCTCGGCGGTGAAGCTGCCGCCGACCGGCGGGTCGGGCCGCACCGTGGCCACCGTGCCCAGCCGCACCTGGCCATGCAGCCGCACCGGCAGAAAGGTCTCGACATGCAGCGGGTCCATCTGCGCCACGCTCAGGATGAAATTGTCGAAGTGGATGTATTCGCCCGGCCCCAGGTTGCGCCCGGTCACCACGCCGGTCACCGGGCTGCGGATGGTGCGCTGTTCCAGCAACGCCTCGGCGCGGGAGACTTCCAGCGCCGCCATGCGCCGGTTCAACTCGGCCAGGCCCACCTCGCTGGCGGCAATCTGCACATTGGCGCGCAACTCCTCCAGCCGCTGGGTGGAGACCACCGAACGCTCATGCAGTCTGGCGGCGCGGCCCAGTTCGCTGCGTTGCTGGTCCTGGCGGGCGCGGCGGGCCTCGATCTCGGCGTTGCTCAGTGCCCGGGCGCGGGCCAGCGCCAGGCTGGCCTCCTCCACGCTCGATTCCAGCCGCGCCACCACCTGGCCGCGCTGCACGAAGTCGCCGCGCTCCGCCTCGATGGCGGCGACGATGCCGGTGAGCGGACTGCCCAGCCGCAGCGTCAGCGAGGGTTCGATGACGCAGTCGAACACCTCCTGCGCCGCCACCGGCCCAAGGGGCAGCAGGGCGAGCAGCAGGGCCAGCATTGGGCGTGGCGGCAGCCAGGTCATTCCACTTCTCCCGCGAAGGCCAGCATGGTGCCCAGCCGTTTCTCATGCGCCAACAGGTCCAGCCGGGCACGCAGGTGCGAGCGCCTGGCCCGGGCCTGGGCGGCGCCGAACCAGGCACGCCACACCCAAGGGGCCAGCCGGCCGGGCTGCAGCGCCAGCCGGCGCAGCAGCCGGCTCGGCAGCAATTCCAGCAGCGGGTCCTCCAGCGAGAGGATCGCCTCGGCACTGCCAGGCTGACCGCGGCGCCCGGCGCGGCCTTCCAACTGGCGGTCAATCCGCCGGCTGTCATGCCGTTCGGTCAGCACCACATGCAGCCCGCCGCACGCCGCCACCTCCGGCAGCAGTTGAATATCCACGCCCCGCCCGGCCATGTTGGTGGCCACGGTAATCCGCCCCGGCTGCCCGGCGGCGGCGATGGTCATCGCTTCCTCGTGGTCATTCTCGGCGTTCAGCACCGCATGGGGCAGCCCGGCGCCGTGCAGCACCGCGCTGACAGCGTGCGAGGCGCTGACCGAACGGGTGCCGATGAGCACCGGGCGGCCTTCGGCGGCCAGCGCGGCGGCGCGTTCCGCAACGCGCTGCCACTTCGCCGCCAGGGTTGGCAGCACCTGCACCGCGCCGCGTTGCAGGCGCGACGGCAGGTTGGGCGGTACCCGGGCAAGCCGCAGCCGATAGACCGACCAGAATTCAGCGCGCGCCTCGGCGGCGGTACCGGTCATGCCGGCAAGGCGATGGTAGCGGCGGAACAGCCGCTGGTAGGTCAGCCGCGCCATGGTTTCCTTGCGCGGCGTCACCGCGCAGCCTTCCTTCACCTCAATGATCTGGTGCAGCCCGTCGCTCCAGCTGCGGTCGGCCATCACCCGGCCGGTATTCTCATCCACAATCTCCACCTTGCCGTCGCGCACCAGGTAGTGGTCGCCGCGCTGGAACAGCAGCCGCGCAGTCAGCGCCTGGCGGGTGGCTTCCTCGCGGCGGATGCGCCCTGCCCAGACCCCGCCCATGGTCTCACCCAGCGTGGCCAGGCGGGCACGGCCGGTGGCGGTCAGCAGCACCCGGCGGTCGGCCGGCAGCACGCCGTAGTGCTGCTCCGGCTCCAGCGCGTCGGCCAGCGCCAGCGCCTCGGTGGCCCAGCGCCGCTCGGCGGCGGCATCGGTCTCGCGTGAGATGATCAGCGGCGTGCGCGCCTCGTCGATCAGCACGCTGTCGGCCTCGTCCACGATGGCAAAGTGCAGGCCGCGCATCACCACCTGGCTGGGCTGTTCTACCGGCGCCGCCAGCAGCTGGCGCAGCTTGAACCGCGCCGGGCCGAGGGCGCGGCCCAGCGCCAGGCGGTCGCGCAGGTAGTCGAAGGCCAGTTCCTTGTTGCTGGCATAGGCGATGGCGCAGCCATAGGCGGCCCGGCGCTCGGCCGGCGCCATGCCGTGGCGCAGCACGCCGAGGCTCAGCCCCAGCCCGGCATAAAGCGGCGCCAGCGTGGCGGCATCGCGCTCGGCCAGGTAGTCGTTCACCGTCACCACATGCACCGGCGTGCCGGCCAGCGCAGCCAGCGCCGCGGCCATGCCGGCGGTGATGGTCTTGCCCTCGCCGGTATCCATCTCGGCCACGCGGCCATCCAGAATGGCCAGGGCACCGAGCAGTTGCACATCATGCTGGCGCAGCCCCAGCCAGCGGCGCGAGGCTTCCCGCACCAGGGCGCAGCCGCGCCCCAGCAGCGCCGGGGTAAGGCCCTGGCGATGCAGATCGTCGCGCAG
>CANFIE010000161.1 GCA_947446625.1 Acetobacteraceae bacterium
GAAGCCTTCCTGCCCGCCGCCACACCCATCGTCGTCAACGGCATGGTGGCCAGTGGCGACCGCGCCGCCGCCACCGCCCTGACCGCCGAGATGCTGCGCCGTGCCCCCAGGGCGGAATGGGCCTGGGCGCTCCATCTCGACCTGCTGACCCAGTCCGGCGCCTATGCCGAAGCCGCCGCGACGCTGGATGCCGCCGGCGCGGCGGTACCGCTGGGGCAGGCCAGCTTCTTTGCCATCAGCGGCGTGCTGCTGGGCTGCGGCCGCATTGACGACGCCGTGGCCCTGCTGGACCGCATGGAAGCCGCCACCCCGGGCGCCGACCACGCGCTGCGCATGCGCTTTGCCGCCGTGCGGCTGCGCGCCCTGGTGGCCCGAGGCGAGTTGGACGCCGGCGAGGCCCTGCTGGCAGCGTTGCAGGCCACCACTGCCGAGCCCCTGCCGGCTTCGCTGCTGAAAATCCTGCGCGTGGCCAAGGCCGCCAAAACGCCACCGCCCACCCTGGCGGATCGCCCCGAGATCGAGGCCGCGCGCCAGGCCCGCGACTACACCCAGGGCGCCACCTCGGTGCGCCAGGTCTTTGCCCCCGACAGCGCCGGCCCTTCGCTGGGCGCCTGGTTGCCCGGCCTGCAGCCCGGCCCGGCCAAGGCCCTGCGCACCCTGGGTGCCCGTGTCGGGGTCAGCAGCCGCACCCCGGGGGTGGACCTGCTGACCTTCACCGATGTCACGCTCTGCATCGGCCCGGAATTCTACATGCTGGAATTGGCTGACAAATCCCTGGCCCAGGCCAGCGGCGGCCACCCCGGCGCCGAGCAACTCGCCGCCCTGCGCACCAGCCCGATGTTGGGCGAAGTGAATGAGATGGGGCTGGTGTTCAACCACGGCGAAACCAACTACGCGCTGTGGACCGCGAATTGGCTGCCGCAAATGGCCACCCTGGCCGAGTTGCTGCCCGGCTGCCTGCTGGGCATTCCCCGGCTGGTACGGCGCGGCTTCCAGGAAGCCACTATCCAGATCTTCGGCCTGGCCAACCTGCCCCGGCTGGAATTGGGGCCGGGGCGCTGGAAAATCCGCAAGCTGCACCTGCTGAGCGCCGCGGTGCAGGGGCTGGCGCAGCACGCCTTCCAGTGCGGCAACACACATTACGCCCAGCCCTTGCTGCGCCGCCGCCCGGCGCCGCCCGCCAAGCCCGGGCTGCGCCTGTTCATCGACCGCCCGCCGCCGGAACGCCGCACGGTGCTGAACCGCGAGCCCATGCTGGCGCTATTGGCGCGGCACGGTTTTCAGCCGGTGGACATGGGCAGCCTGCCCAATGCCGACCAGGCCGCGCTGGTTGGCAATGCGACGCATATCGTGGGCCTGCACGGCGCCGCCCTGGCCAACCTGCTGCATTGCCGCCCCGGCACCCGCGTGCTGGAGGTGCATTCCCCCGACCACACCACCCTGGCCTTTGCCTGCACCGCCTATGTCACCGGCTGCACCTACCGGCCCATCTTCGGCACCTCCATCATCCCGGAAGGTGGCGTGGCGGCGGCGGCGGGCACCGGCATCAACTTCAACCTACCCCTGGCGGTGTTGCAGGAAGGGCTGGACTGGCTGCTCTCAACCCAGGGAGCGCCAGAGGACTAGCGTCTCATCGTCGCCGGTGGAATCGCCGGCGGCGTGAATCAGCCGCTCAAATCATGGCATGGAGTCTGTCAGGCGCTTCAGGAAGCGTCTGACAATCTCTAAACCGCCGTCTCGCCTTCCTGCATGGCCAGCACCTTGTCCACGCGGCGGCCGTCCATATCCACAATCTCAAACCGCCAGCCGCTCCACACAATGCGGTCGCCCTCACGCGGCACGCGTTGCAGCAGCGCCAGCATCAGCCCGGCCACGGTGTGGTAGGTGCCGGGATAAGGCAAGGGCGGCAGGTCCAGCCGCAGCCGCAACTCGTCGGAAGGCATCATGCCATCCAGCAGCAGGCTGCCATCGGCGCGCTTCAGCACATTGCCCGGCGCGGCGGCGGTGGCTTCCGGCCCCAGCTCGCCCACAATCGCTTCCAGCAGGTCGCTGGCCGTCACCACACCCTCGAAGCTGCCATACTCATCCATCACCAGCGCCATGCCCACGGCGTCATGCCGTAGCCGCTCCAGCGCATCCATGCCGCTGAGATTCTCCGGCAATACCAGCGGCTGGCGCAGCGCCTTGGCAATGTTGGGCGCCTCGCCGGCCAGGGCCTGGTCCAGCAGGTCCTTCGCCGCCACCACCCCCACCACATTGTCGATGCGTCGGTCCGCCACCACAAAGCGCGTCACGTTGCTGGCGCGCAGCTGGGTGGCAATGGCCTCCGCCGAGGCGGTGCGGTCTATCCAGGCCACGTCGTTGCGCGGTGTCATCAGCGCCCGCACCGGGCGGTCGGCCAGGCGCAGCACGCGCTCGATCATGTGCCGCTCCTCATGCTCCAGCGCGCCGGCCTGGGCGCCCTCGGCCACCACCGCCTTCACCTCCTCCTCGGTCACCGCCGTGTCGGTCGCCTCATACGGCCCGAACAGCCGCAGGATCAGGCTGGAGGAGCGGCTCATCAGCCACACCATCGGGCTGGCCATGCGCGCCAGCCAGGCCATGGGTACCGCCACCCGGGCCGCAATCCCCTCGGGGTCGCGCAGCGCCAGCTGCTTCGGCACCAGCTCGCCCACAATCAGGTTGGCATAGGTAATGGCCAGCACCACCAGGGTGAAGGCAATCTCGTGCCCGAAGCCATCCAGCACCGGAAACCCGTCCAGCACCTCGCCCAGCGGATTGGCCAGCCGCGCCCCGCCGAACACGCCAGCGAAGATCCCCACCATGGTAATCCCCACCTGCACCGTGGGCAGGAAGCGGTCGGGGTCGTCGGCCAGGGCCAGGGCGGCGGCGGCGCCAGGCCGCCCGGCCTTCTGCATGGCCAGCAACCGGCCGCGCCGGGCCGAGACAATGGCCAGTTCGCTCATGGCAAAGGCGCCGTTCAGCAGCACCAGCACCAGGATGAAGGTGACTTCGAGGGCAATTTCCATGCCCCCGTTCTACGCCGGATGCCACTGCCGGCGGTAGCGCCCTAATCGCCGCGCAGCCAGCGCGCCTTCAATCAGCAGTCGCGCCGCTGGCCCGCACCACCGCCGCCCACTTGGCCACCTCGGCCACAATATAGGCTGCCGCCGCGGCCCGCGTGCCGGTGCTGCCGGCAAAGCCCATATTGTCCAGCCGCGCCTTCACCTCCGGGCTGCCCAGCGCCCGATTCACCTCGGCATGCAGCCGGTCATTCACCCCCGCCGGGTTGCCGGCCGGCGCCAGCAGGGCAAACCAGGTCAGCGCCTCAAAGCCGGGGTAGCCGCTCTCCGCCACCGTCGGCACATTGGGCAGCGCCGGGTCGCGGCGCAGGCTGGTCACGGCAATGCCGCGCAACCGGCCCTCGCGCACCAGCGGCAGCGCCGGCGGCAGGCTTGTGCTGGCCATCGGCGTCTGCCCACCCGCCACGGCGGTTACCGCCTGGGCCGGGCCAAAGGGCACGTGCTGCACCTCCACCCGCGCCAGCGCCCGAAACAGCAACTCCATCCCCAAATGCGTCGTGGTCCCGGTGCCCGAGGACGCATAGTCCAGCGGCCGCGCCCGCGCCGCCGCCAGCAGCCCGGCCAGGTCGCGCACATCCAGCTTCTCGGGGTTCACCGTCAGGATGTTCGGCGTGCTGGCCAGCAGCGCCACCGCCTCCAAATCCCGCACCGCGTCATACCCGGCGTTCCGATACAGGCTCGGGTTCACCGCATAGGCCACGGAATGCGCCAAAAACGTGTAGCCATCCGCCGGGCTGCGCATCACCGCCTGCACCGCGATATTGCCGCCCGCCCCAGGCCGATTCTCCACCACCACCGGCTGGCCCAGCGCCGGGGTCAGCGCCTGGCCCAGCGCCCGCACCAGCACATCGGTGCTGGCCCCGGGCGGAAACGCCACCACCACCCGCACCGGCTGTTCCGGCCAGGCCGCCCGCGCCAACGGCGCCGCCAGCACGCCGGCCAGCAGCGCAAGCCCGCCCCCCAGGCGGCGCATCAGGGAATGCTTCATCACGACCAATTTCCTCACCTGGCAGCCTGTGCCGCCTTGCGGCCATGGTGGCCCCGCCTGGGCCGCGCTGGCAAACCCTTCCCTCTTGGCAGCACCTCGCAGTTTCGTGACGAGTTATGACATTTTTAGGGATCGTCTCATTTTCAGTATGCGTTATGGTTATTTTAATCACTTGAGGCACCCCGGCATGACCAACGAAACCACCACCGCCGAACTTCTCGCCTTCCCGACCCGCCCCGAGGACCGCCTGCGCCGCGCCCTGCGCAAGCTGGAGGACGCGTTGCACGACCAGGGCGTGGCGGTGGCCGGCTTCCGCGCCGACCTCTCCTCCCTCTCCGCCGCCGTGGTGGGGCTGGACAGCAGCATGCATGACTATCGCGGCCGCCTCACCGAGGCCTCCGGCGCCGCCAACCAGGCCCGAGACGCCGCCCGCCGGCTGGAAAACCGTGCCGAAGCCATGCTGCTGGCGCGCAAGTAGGCAGAACCCAGCCTCTCCCTTACCCTGGCGGCATTAGCCAAAGGCGCCGCCATGCCACACCCCCTGCTGCCCCTGTTGCGTCGCGCCCGCGTGGTGCCGGTGGTGCGCACCAGCACCGCCGCCCTGGCCGAAACCGCCTGCGCATGGCTGCGCGAAGCCGGCCTCACCATCCTGGAAATCACCCTCACCACGCCGGATGCCATCCCGCTCATCCGCACCCTGGCGGCGGAACCGGGGCTGACCATCGGCGCCGGCACGGTGCCCAACGCTCAGGCCGCCGAGGCCTGCCTGCGCGCCGGCGCGCAATTCCTCGTCACCCCATGGGTCGATGCCGACGTCATCCACGCCGCCAACCAGGCCGGCGCCGCCGCCATGCCCGGCGCCCTCACCCCCACCGAAGTCCGCGCCGCCCTGGCCGCCGGCGCCGATGTGGTGAAGATCTTCCCCGCTTCCTCGGCGGGCGGCCCCGGCCATATCAAGGCCCTGGCCAGCGTCTTCCCCGGGGTGCCCTTCTGCCCCACCGGCGGAGTGGATGCCGCCAGCGCCCCCGCCTACCTCAAGGCCGGCGCCGCCGTTGTGGGCATTGGCGGCAAGCTGGTGGACGAAGCCCGCATCGCCGCTGGCGACAAGCCCGCCATCCTCCGCGCCGCCCGCGAAGCCCTGGAGTTGGCCAATGCCTGACCTGCTCTGCCTGGGTGAGCCGATGCAGGAGTTCAACCAGCAGCCGGGCACCGAAACCTTCCTGCGCGGCCATGGCGGAGACACCTCCAACGCCGCCATCGCCGCCGCCCGCCAGGGCGCCAGCGTCGGCTATCTCACCGCCATCGGGCAGGATGCCGCCGGCGAAAGCTTCCTCGCCCTCTGGGCCCGTGAAGGCGTGGACACCACCACGGTAAAACGAGACGCCGACGCCCCCACGGCGGTGTATTTCGTCACCCACAACACCGCCGGCCACCACTTCACCTTCCACCGCGCCGGCAGCGCCGCCAGCCGATACAGCCTGGCCGACCTGCCCTTGCCCGCCCTGCGCGCCGCCCGCGTGCTGCACCTGTCCGGCATCAGCCAGGCCATTTCCACCAGCGCGTGCGACGCCGCCTTCCACGCCATGCACATCGCCCGCGAGGCCGGCGTGCAGGTGAGCTACGACACCAATCTCCGCCTCAAGCTCTGGCCCGCCCAGCGTGCCGCCGCCACCATCAATGCCGCCATCGGCATGGCGGATTTCTGCTTCCCCTCCATGGAGGACGCCACCGCCCTCACCGGCCTGACCCAGCCGGATGCGGTGGCGGATTTCTACCTGGCGCTCTGCCCCATGGTGCTGCTGAAGCTGGGCCGCGACGGCGCCCTGCTGGCCACCCGCAATGCCCGCCACCGCATTGCCCCGCACGCCGTGGCGGCGGTGGATGCCACCGGCGCCGGAGACACCTTTGCCGGTGCCTTCCTGGCCCGCCATCTGGCCGGCGATTCGCCGCTGGACTGCGCCCGCTACGCCAATGCCGCCGCCGCGCTTGCCACCACCGGCTATGGCGCGGTGGCCCCCATTCCGCACGCCGCCGCCGTGCGCGAATTGCTGCGCCGCACAATGGCAAAATAGCCTCGCGGTTTATTTCCGCCCATGTCCGCGCTATGCATGCGGCATGCGAAGCACCCTCACGCTCTGCCTTGCCCTTCCCCTGCTCCTTGCCGGCTGCGGCCGCCTGGGTCTCAGCAGCAGTGGCCCCGCCGCCACGCCTGGCAGTTCCACGCTGGACGTGGACCAGGTGCGCGCCAGCGCCCCGGTGGTGGGTGAGTTGGTCCGCGCCGCCTCGGTCTGCGGCGTACCGGTTTCCATCACCGCGCAGGACCGCGCCGCCCGTATCGAAGCGGCCGCGCTGCAAATCGCCGCCCGCGATGGCGGCATGACCGCCCGCGACACCTACCTGCGCAGCGTGCAGCCGCCGACGTTTGACCCGCGCCGTCGGGGCCAGGACCGCGCCCAGTATTGCGGCCAGAAGCGCCTGGACGTGGAACGCATGGACGGCTTCCTGAACGGTGCCGACGGCGCCAGCCTGACCCAGCGCGCCGAAGCCATCCGCTCCGGACGCTAGAGCGTGATTCGCACTGACGGAATCATCAGAACGGATTTCTTGCTCTAATTTCTAATAGTTACAGAGCACCATGCGCCCAACAGGGCGCATGGTGCTCCATGTTTTAAGCGACTGATTCACGGCTTTCGGCGAAACCGCCTCAGCCGATCAGGCGCTGAACTCGGCTCGCAAAACTACCCCACCACGGCCTGGCGCACCCATTCCGCCCAGGCCAACGCCTCGCGGTCCTGGCCCATGCCGGTCACAATCTGCACCCCCAGCGGCAGCCCCTTGGCGCCGGTGGCCACCGGCACCGTCACGCAGGGCACCAGCAGGCTGGTCCAGATGAAGTTGAAGGCCGGGTCGCCAGTCCAGCCCAGCCCTTCGGGCGCTTCGCCCGGTGCGCTCGGCGTCAGCAGCGCATCCACACCCTGAATGGCCTCGGCGAAGGCGGCCTGGGCACTCACAAAAACCTGCCGCGCCGCCGCCAGCCCACCGGCCTGGCTCCGGCCCCAGCCCAGCCGCTCGGCCAGCCCTTCCGAAAGCTGGGCCGCGGCATTGTCAACTTCCCAGGCCAGCGCCTCGGCGCTCTCGGCATTCATCACCACCGGATGCGCCTGCACCAGCGCATTCACGGCGGCGGGCATTTCCAGCGGCACCACCGTGGCGCCGGCCTTGGCGGCGGCGGCGGCGGCGCGTTCCAGCAGGGCGCGAGTCTCGGCGCTGGCCATATCGGCCGTGGGGCCGAAGCACAGCCCCAGCCGCGGCGCCCGGCCCGGTTTCACCTCAGGGTTGCCGAAGTCCAGCCCGGTGATCCCGCCCATGAACAGCGCCGCATCGCCAACGGTGCGGGTGATGACGCCAATGGTGTCCAGCGTCTCGCTCATCACCTTCATGCCGGCGCGGTGCAGCGTGCCGAAGCTGGGCTTGAACCCAACCGCGCCGCAATAGGTCGCCGGCCGCACCACGCTGCCGGCGGTTTGCGTGCCAAACCCGGCATGGAAGAAGCCATCAGCAGCCCCCGCCGCCGAACCCGAGGACGAACCGCCCGGCGTATGGCCCAGATTGGCCGGGTTGGCGGTGGGCCCCGGCTGCCGGGTGGCGAATTCCGTGGTCACGGTCTTGCCCATCACCTGTGCCCCGGCGCGCCGCGCCAGCGCCACGCAGCCGGCATCGGAACGCGGCCGATGCCCAGCCCAAATCGGTGAACCGTATTGCGAGGGGAATTGCGCCGTATCCAGCACATCCTTCACGCCCAGGCTCAGCCCAAACAGCGGCCCGCGTGCGGAGGCCGGCAGCGCATCGGCGGCGGCGGCGGCGCGGCGCACCGCGGCCACATCCAGCCAGGCGAAAGCCTTCACCAGAGGCTCGCGCGCCGCAATGCGGTCAAGCAGCGCCTCGGTCAGCTCGGTTGCGGAAAGCGTACCGGCGCGCAGGCGCTGGGCGGCTTGGGTGGCGGGCAGAAGGGCAAGGTCGGTCATGTTCCTACCTTAACCCGCAAGCCTGGGATGGCGCCAAGCCCCGCCGCACGGCAGATTGCGCCCATGGCCAAACCCATCCGCGCCGCCCGAGCGCCCGACGGCGCCCTGACCTATGCCCTGCCCCTGGCCCCGGCTGACCTGCCGGCGGTCACGCCGCGCGCGCTGCTCAACGCCTGGGAAACC
>CANFIE010000162.1 GCA_947446625.1 Acetobacteraceae bacterium
CAGCAGGTCGCAATCCGCGATGGGAATGCCCTCGTTGTAGATGGAATAGACCGCCTGGGCTTCCTGGATGCTGACCACATAGGTCGGGCTGCGCTGGATCATGCCGACATGCGCGCCGGAATAATGCAGGTCCTGCACCACATCATGCCCGCTATTGCCGGTGCCGAGCACCAGGGTGCGCTTGCCCTTCCAGGCGCTGCCTTCAGTATAGGCGCCGGAGTGCAGCACGGTGCCGGCGAAATCCGCGAGGCCGGGCAGCTTGGGCATGATGGGAATGCTGCTGACGCCGGTGGCGAAGACCACATGGCGCGGCCGCATGTGGCGCGTGCTGCCATCGGCGCGCTTCAGTTCAACATCCCAGTGGCCGGCGGCTTCGTTGTAGCTGCCGCCGGTGAGTTCCGTGCTGGGCCAGAAGTTGAGGTCGAGCGCGTCAACATAACTCTCGAACCAATTGGCCAGCTTGTCCTTGGGGATGAAGACCGGCCAGGTGGGCGGGAATGGCATGTAGGGTAGATGGTTCACATGCACTTCATTGTGCAGCGTGAGCGCATGGTAGCGCTGGCGCCAATTGTCGCCGATGCGGGCCTGGCGATCGACGATCAAGGTATCCACGCCCATGGCGCCGAGGCGGGCGGCGATGGAAAGCCCGGCCTGGCCGCCGCCAACGACGATGACGGCAGGGTCGTGCTCAGCATAGGCGCGGGCCTTGTTGCGCTTGTCGAGCCAGTTCTCGCCGCCAAAGTCGCGGGAATAGTCGGCGCCGCTGGCGTAGCGGAGGGTGGAGCGATCCTCATGCCCGTGCAGGCCGGCGAGCAGCGTGACAAGCGTGAAGGCGCGCAGGCCTTGCGGCGTGGGCACCAGCCGGGCCACGGCGTGGCAGGGGCCGATGCTGGTGGTGAAGCCGAAGATGACCTCCGCCACCTGCTGCCCGGCGCGCTTGACCCAGCGCGGCGCGGTGCGGTCCGCCGGCAAATGCAGGCCGTGCGGTGCCACGCGGCTGGCATGGGCGGCCAGCATGGCGGCGATGGCCTGGGTGCCGCTATGGGTGCTGATCTCCCAGTCGAAGGCCAGCACGTCGCGCCAATGGCCGTCAGGCAGGAAGAGCGAGGCGGCGTTGCCTTGCGCCAGCGCCTGTTCAAACGCCGCCAGCCATTCCAGCGTGGCGGCGCGCAGCGCTGCGGGCTGCGGATCAGAGGTGGTCATGCTTCGTCCCTTGTGGTGCCGCTTAGGAGCTAGAGCCCCAGATAGACTTTGCGCACCAGTTCATTGTCCTGCAACTCGGCAGCGGAACCGCCCTCGAACACCATGTGGCCGTGCACGATGACATAGCCACGGTCGGCGATGCGCACGGCCTGGTGGAAGTTCTGTTCGGCCATCAGCACGGTGAGGCCGAGGCGCTGCTTCATCTCGGCGATCATTTCCATGGTGCGGGAAACCAGGATGGGCGCGAGGCCGACCGAGGGTTCGTCCACCAGCAATATGCGCGGCGCCGACATGACGGCGCGGCCGAGGGCGACCATCTGCTGCTCGCCGCCCGACATGCTGCCGACCAACTGGGTGCGGCGTTCCGCCAGGCGGGGGAACATTTCGTAGCAGAGCGCCATGTTCTCGGCGAGCTTGGCGCGGGCTGCGGCGCGGTAGGCGCCCAGGCGGAGGTTTTGTTCCACCGTCAGGCGCGGGAACAGGCGGCGGCCTTCGGGCACCAGCACGATGCCGTGCTCCACCACATGCTCGGGCTTCATGCCCAGCAGGTTGACCTGAACGCCGTCCAGCGTGGCCATGATGCTGCCGGCGCTGGGGCGCACCTGGCCCATGATGCTGCGCATCAGCGTGGTTTTGCCGTTGCCGTTGGTGCCCAGCAGGACCACGGTTTGCCCCGCCGGGACCGAGAGCGAAACGCCTTCCAGCACATGCACGGCGCCATAGCCGGCGTTGATGCCGGTGACTTCCAGGCTGCTACTGCTTGCCAAGATAGGCGCCCTCCACTTCTTCCAGCGCCAGTACGTCTCGCGGGATGCCGTCAGCGATTTTGCGGCCGGCGACGAAGACCACCAGGCGTTCCGAGAAGGCGGTGACGGCGCGCATGATGTGCTCGATCATGATGATGGCGGCGCCGGCCTGGTTCAGCTTGAACAGCAGGGCGATGATCTGGTCGACCTCGGCATTGGAGAGGCCGGCCATGGCTTCATCGGCGATGAGCAGGCGCGGGTTGAGGGCTATGGCGCGGGCCAGTTCCAGCCGGCGCTGCTCTACCTGGGTCAGCTCCTTCGGCAGCTTCTGGGCCTTGTCGGCCATTTCCACCTGCTCCAGGCAGGCCATGGCGCGTTCCGTGGCATCAGCGGCGTGGCCGGAGAAGAGCAGCGGGACGCGGACGTTTTCCAGCACTGAGAGGCTGTTGAAGGGCTGCGGCAGTTGGAAGGTGCGGGCCAGGCCCAGCCGGGCGCGGCGATGCGGCTTCAGCCCGTTGAGGCTGTGGCCGGCCAGGGTGACCGTACCTTCGTGCTGGGCGAAGTCGCCGCTGATGCAGTTGACGAAGGTGGACTTGCCCGAGCCATTGGGGCCGATGAGGCCGAGGCGCTCTCCGGGGCGAAGGTCGATATCGATTTCGGCCAGGGCGGTGAAGCCGCCGAAGCTTTTGCCGACGCCCTTGGCGTGCAGCAGCACATCGGTGCTCATGGGCGCCTCCGGAACCAGCCGAGTATGCCCTTTGGCGCCAGGGCGACGAAGATGACGAGCATCCAGCCGACGATCCAGAGGTTGAGGGCGGAGGAAATGGTGACCGTGGCGGCCTGTTGCAGGCTGGCCAGCAGCACCGCGCCAATGACCGGGCCAGCCCAGGTGCCGGCGCCGCCGATGAGCGGCATGGCGATGGCGTTGACGGCATAGGCCAGGCTGAAGGCGGCCTCGGGGTTCAGGTAGCCGCTGTAATAGGGCAAGGGCGCGCCGGCCACGCCCATCAGCGCGCCGCAGAGCGTGGTGGCGACGAGCTTGAGCCGCAGCGTGGGCACGCCCACCGCCTCGGCGGCGCGTTCATTGTCTCGGATGGCTTGCAGGCCGCGGCCGAGGGAGGAACGCTCCACCGCACGGCCGATGCCGGCGGCCAGGATGGCCAGCACCAGCATGACCACGAACAGATATTCCGCGTAGCTGGTGAAGGGCGGGATGTCGCGCGGGTGGACGATGTAGGCGCCGCGCGAGCCGCCGACATAGTCCCAGTTCACCACCAGGGTTTGCAGCACCACGGCCAGGCAGAGCGTGGCGATGGAGAAGTACACGCCGCGCAGCCGCAGCGTGAGGTAGCCGGTGCCGAGGCCGAGCAGGCCGGCGACCAGGGCGGCGAAGAGGATGCCGGGCAACAGTTCCAGCCCCAGGGCCTGGCGCAGCACGATGGCGGCATAGGCGCCCGCCGCCATGAAGCCGGCGGCGCCGAAATTCACATAGCCGGCATAGCCGCCCAGGATGTTCCAGGCGCTGGCGAGCACGACGTATTGCAGCACGAAATAGCCGGCGAAATAGGCGTAGTCATTGCCCAGCAGGCGCAGGCTGAGGAACAGCACAAGCGCGAGCAGCGCCGCGCCGAGCCAGAAGCGGAGGTTGGGGGTCATGCGGCCTTCCCGAACAGGCCCTGCGGCCGGAAGGCCAGCACCAGCAGCAGCCAGCCGAAGGCGACGGCGGGCGACCAGCTTGGGCCGTAGAATGTGGCGGTGACGTTTTCCACCACGCCGAACAGCAGCGCCGCCATGACGCAGCCGGGCAGCGAGGCCATGCCGCCCATGATGCAGATGGCGAAGATGCGGCCGATGAAGACCTGGCCGGAGGAGGGTTCCACCGGCTGCACCACCACAAGCGCGCCGCCGGCCATGGAGGCGAGCGCGATGGAGATGCCGAAGGCGAAGCGCTTGATGCGGACCGGGTCGATGGCCATCAGGCGCAAGGCGTCTGCATCCTGCGCCACGGCGGCGATGGCGAGGCCGACGAAGCTGCGGTGCAGAAACAGGAACAAGGCGCCGATGCAGGCCATGGCGAAGAGCGCCGGGACCAGCATGCGAAGTGGCAGGTCGATCTCTCCCAGGCGCCAGGTGGTATAGGCGTAGGAGGGGTCGAGGAAGTGCTGTTCCGGCCCGAAGACCATGACCAGGCCGACTTCGATGATGAACATGACACCGAAGAAGAAGGCGAGGCCTTGCAGCGCTTCCTCGCCGCGCTTTTCGAAGAAGTGGTGGTAGGCGGAATAGATCCCGGTTCCCAGCAGGTAGAAGAGCGGGGCCTGCAGCACGGCCACCAGCAGGGGGTCCAGCCCCAGCCAGGTGCCGAGCACGACCACGGTGAAGGCGCCCGTCACCATCAGCGCGGGGTGCGCGATGTTGACGATATCAAGCATGCCGAAGGCGACGGCGAGGCCGGAGGCCGCGGCGGCGTAGAGGCCGCCGAGCAACAGGCCGCTGACGATGCCGTTCAGCAGCAGGACGAGATCGGGATCCATGCCGGTGGCTTACGCGGGCGTGCCGTAGGGCGTGCGCAGCGTGCCGGACTTCAGCGAAGGCGGGTAGAGGATGACCTTGGCGCCGGGGCTTTTGTAGCGCTCCAGGTTGCCGTCAGTGATGCCCTGGAACTGGCAGTAGAGGTTGCGTTCATGCGCCCATTCGCCGGAAGCGGCGAAGGTGACCGGGCCGATGATGGTATCAAACACCTGGCTGTGCATGTCGGCGGCCATCAGGCCCTGGTCGATTTTGCCGACGCGGGTGACGGCCTGCTCCACCACCTGCATCTGCGCATAGGCGTAGGGCGGGATGTAGTTGCCGAGCACGTCGGTCTGCTCACGCGCCGCCACGGCGCGGTACTTGGTGAGGAAATCCGAGACGCCGGGGTAGTTCATCGTCGGCTCGATGGAGAAGATGTCCCAGTTCACCAGGTTGTTCAGGATGGGGCCGAGCTGGGCCTGGAAGGCGGCGAGCTGCGGGCCGACCATGCCGCCGCCGAACATCTGCGCCGAGATGCGCAACTCACTGGCGGCGCGCAGGATGCCGTTGGAATCGGGCGGGTAGCTGGCGATGTAGATGAGATCCGGCCGCGCGGCCTGGACGGCGCGCAGGGTGGGGGTGAAGTCCACCGTGCTGGGCGGGTAGGAACGGTCATACACCACGCGGATGTTGCGCTGGCGGGCCAGGAAGCGGGCGCTTTCGGCGGCGCGCTGGGCGAAGTCGTTGTCGACCGCCAGGATGGCGATGCTGCGCGGCTTGGTGGCCAGCGTGTCGGCGATATCCAGGAAGCCCTTGGCGAAGGTCTCCTTCATGTTGTCGCCCACCACGTTCATGTTGAAGTGGCGGTTGTACTTGAAGGTGGTGTTGACGCCGGCGCCGAGGATGGTGACGAAGCACATCTGCCGCTGCATCACCACCGGCATGGCCGGGGCTATCATGGCGGTGGCATAGGGCGAGGTGACGATGTCGACCTTATCGACGTCGAGCAGCTTGGTGTAGATGCCGGGCACCTGGCCGCCATTGGTCTGGTCGTCGTAGAATACCAGTTGCACCGGCCGGCCGAGCAGGCCGCCCTTGGCGTTGACATCGGCGGCCCAGATTTGCTGCGCGGCCAGCGCGGCGCGGCCATTGCCGGCCAGGCCGCCCGAGAGTGACATGGAGAAGCCGATGCGGATGGGGTTGGCGCCTTGCGCCATGGCGGGGAAGACCCCGGCCGAGACCCCTGCCCCGCCCACAGCCGCGGCCATGGCAAGCCGACCGAAATCACGCCTGGTGATGTTCTGCATGAAGCCCTCCTGGTTGTCGCCCAGGCCCCGCTTGGTGCGGGTGTTCCCGGTGTGACTTATTCGTTTCCGGGGCTAACGATGCGCGGGATGGTGGCGTCGGGTCAATCACCCTGGCGAGGCTTTGTTGCCGGGGATAGGCTGGCGGCGACGCCTTGGGGGAAAACGCCGATGAGCATGGCCCGCGCATGAGCCTGCACCGCTTCTTCACGCCGCGCAGCGTGGCCTTCATTGGTGCGACCGAGGAATTGGGCAAGTTTGGCGGCCGCGCGATGCGGCAGTTGATCGACTTTGGCTATGCCGGGCCGATCTATCCCATCAACCCGAAGCGCGAGGCGGTGTTTGGGCATCGCTGCTACCCCAGCCTGGCGGCGCTGCCCGAGGTGCCGGACCATGTGGGCATTGTGCTGCCCGCCCCCGCCGTGGCCGGGGCGCTGGCCGAGGCCGGCAGCTTGGGGGTGCCGTTTGCCACTGTGTTCTCCAGCGGCTTTGGCGAGGCCGGGACCGAGGCCGGGCGGGCCTTGCAGGCACAGTTGGTGGCCACGGCGCGGGCCAGCGGCATTCGGTTCATGGGGCCGAATTGCAATGGGATGATCAACTTCACCGACCGCTTCGCGCTGACCTCCACCGGCACGATCACCGGCGGGGCGCTGCGGCCGGCCGGCGATGTGGCGGTGGTGAGCCAGAGCGGCGGCGCCGGCCAGGTGAACACCATGTGGCGGGCGCAGGAAGCGGGGCTGGGCGTCTCGGTGCAGGTGAGCTGCGGCAATGACGCGGATTTGGACCTGCTGGACTATGTGACCTTTGCCGTGGAGCACGCGCCGACCCGGGTGGTGCTGGTGCTGGCCGAGCGCATTGCCAGCGGCGAGAAGCTGCGGCGCGTGGCGGCGCGGGCGGCGGAATTGCGCAAGCCTATCGTCATGATCAAGTTTGGCCGCACCGAGGCCGGCAGCAAGGCCGCAGCCAGCCATACCGGGGCCATCACCGGGGCGGATGCGGTGTTTGACGCCGCCGCCCGGCAGCTGGGGCTGCTGCGGGCCGAGGATTGCCCGGAGCTGTATGAGGCCGCCATGCTGCTGCGCCAGGGGCGCTACCCGGCGGGTACCGGGGTGGCGGCGCTGTCGATTTCGGGCGGAAACCTGGTGCTGCTGGCGGAGACCGGGGCGGGGCTGGGGCTGCGTTTTCCGGGCTATACGCCGGAGACGACGGCGCGGCTGCAACCGCTGTTGCCCGGCTTTACCGGCACCGCGAACCCGACCGACCTTTCCGCCGGGGCGATTGGCGCCAAGGACCTGTTTGAGAATGCGCTGCGGGTGATTGGCGGTGACGCCGGGGTGGATACGCTGGTGCCGGTGCTGACCATTGCGCCCACTGCCGATATTCGCGCCACGGCGGCGCTGGCGGCGGCGCATGAGAAGCCGGTGGCGATATTGTGGACCGGCAAGTGCAGCGACGACGCGGCGGTGACTCCGGCCAGCCTGGTGGCCGAGGGCCATGCCGTATACCGCGACGCCCTGCCCTGCCTGCGCGCCGTGGGGCATGCGGCGCGGTATGGCGCGTTTCTGCAGCGCGCCCATGGGCCGGCGCCGGCGCGGCCGGGCGGGATGGACTTGGCCAAGGCGGCCGGGTTGCTGAAGGCGGAGCGGTTCTCGGAGGCTGGGGCGCGGGCACTGCTGGCCTGCTACGGGCTGTTCGGCCCGCGTGAGAAGCTGGTGAAAAGCGCCGAGGCCGCGGTGCATGCGGCGGCGGAGATGCGCGGACCGGTGGCGCTGAAGGTGGTTTCGGCCGATTTGCCGCACAAGACCGAGGCCGGGGCGGTGCTGCTGCATCAGGAAGGCGCCGCTGCCGTGGCCGCCGGCCATGCCCAGGTGCTGGCCAATGCCCTGGCCTACAAGCCGGATGCCCGGGTGGAGGGCGTGCTGGTGCAGGAAATGGTGACCGGCGGGCAGGAGATTCTGCTGGGGGTGACGCAGGACGCCACCTTCGGCCCGGTGCTGACGGTGGGGTTTGGCGGGATTTTGGTGGAGGTGCTGAAGGATGTGGCCTTCCGCCTGCCGCCCATCGCCCCGGAGGAGGCCGAGGCGCTGTTGCGCGAGTTGCGGCTGTTTCCGCT
This sequence comes from Acetobacteraceae bacterium, assembly GCA_947446625.1. GTDB lineage: Bacteria > Pseudomonadota > Alphaproteobacteria > Acetobacterales > Acetobacteraceae > CAIMOR01. The sequence continues at coordinate 7,878 of CANFIE010000162.1, forward strand.
GCTGGGCGGGGTGCGTGGCGCCCCGGCCTGCGATGTGCCGGCGCTGGTGGATGCGATTTGCCGGTTTTCGTGGCTGGCGAAGGATGTCGGCGAGGCCGGGCTGGAGGTGGAGGTTAACCCGCTGATGGTGCTGCCGGGCTCTCGGGGGGTGCGGGTTGTGGATGCGCTGGTGGTGCGGCCATGATGCGCCAAACGGGAGAAAGCGCATGAAGATCTGGTACCAGTCCCTGGCGCCGCTGGGGCATTTGCATCGGTACGTGGCGGCGCTGGAAGCGCATGCGCGGGCGGCCTGCCCGGGGGCGAATGTGCATTTCAACGGTGCGTCCGAGGCGCCCTACCATGGCCGCACGCCGCAGGATTTGATGCA
>CANFIE010000163.1 GCA_947446625.1 Acetobacteraceae bacterium
AGGCGCAAGGACCAAGCCAAACCCCACCGCCCACCGCCCCCGCACCCCAGGTGATCCCGGCCGACGAACCCGCCACGGTTGGCATGCTGCGCCGCCTGCTGGGAGCCGAAGCCTTCCTGGCCTATGAGGGCGCCGAGGTCACCGACCCCGCCCGTGGCGCCGTGCGCCTGACCGGTGCCAGCATTACCCCGCGCGGCAAGCCGCCACTGCGCATGGCGTCACTGACTCTCGATGGCCTGCGTGCCGATGGCCTGGGCGAGGCCGATGCCCGTGGCATCACCTTCCAGGACGGTCAGGCCCGGCTGACTATCGACCGCCTGCAGCTCACCGGCCTTACCCTGCGCAACCCCGCCGCCGGCCAGCCCCGCACGCCAGACCTTGTCTCGCTGGATTCGCTGCGGCTGGAAGGCATGGTGATGCGCCAGGCCAACAACACCGAATTCCGCATCGGTCAGGCCGCGCTGGAGGATTACGGCACTGGCCGGCAAACCCGCCTGGCCATGAACCGCCTGGCGATGAAGCTGAAGCCCGGCGAAGCGGTGGCCGACGTAACCCTGGCCCGGCTGGAACTGCGCGGGCTGGATGTCGCCACCATCGCCACCGCCATGGCCGCCGGCAACCCCGCCCCGGCCACCGGCCGGCTGGCGCTGGAGTTGGATACCCTGGCCGCCACCAATGCCAGCGGCGGCGTGCTCGCCAGCCTGGAATCGCTGCGCATGGTCAGCGACCAGCCCGCCACCGGCCAGGGCGTGGGCACCCTGGCCATGCGCACCCTGCGGCTGAACCCGATACCGGGGCTGGATACCTGGATGCGCCAGCTCGGCTACGCCAGCCTGCTGTTCGACCTGACCGCCGACAGCCGCTACGACCCCGAGACCGGCCGCCTGGCACTGACCAGCCTGAGCCTGGTGGGCCGCGAGATCGGCACCATCGCGCTGGCCTTCGGCCTGGATGGCGCGCAGATGGCCGCCATGCAGCGGCAGGACTACAGCGGCCTGCGCCTCATCACCGCCGGGCTGCGCTTCATCGACCAAGGCATTTTCAGCCGCGTGCTGCGCCAACAGGCCACCGGCGGCACCACCGAGGCGCAACTGCGCGAGCAATACGCCAACCTGGCCGGCGGCGCCCTGGCACAACCGGCGCTGACCTCCCTGCGCGAGGCGGTGCAGCGCTTCATTCGCGGTCAGGCGCGGGAGGTGGAGATTACCCTGAACCCGCCGCAGCCCGTGCCGCTGCTGGAATTGCAGCAGCGCCCGCCCACCAGCCCGATGGACGCCGCCCAGCGCCTGGGCCTGGGCGCCACCGCACGCTGAGCCCTGGGTAAAAGGCGGGGCGTTACAGCCCCGCCTTCGCCCGCGCCTCATTGGCCTGGTGCACGGCCAGGGCGGTCAGGTTCACAATGCCGCGGGCCGAGACCGCCGGCACCAGAATATGCACCGGCTTGTTCATGCCCAGCAGCAGCGGGCCAACCTGCAAGCCATCGGCCACCGCCTTCACCAGATTGAAGCCGATATTGGCCGCATCCAGGTTCGGCATCACCAGCAGGTTGGCGGCGCCTTCCAGCGGGCTATTGGCCACGGCGCGGTTGCGGATCAGCGGCACCAGCGCCTCGTCGGCGTGCATTTCGCCATCCACCGCCAAATGCGGCGCCCGCGCCTTCACCATGGCCAGCGCGTCGCGCATCTTCCGGGCCGAGGGTTCATGCGACGCCCCGAAGGATGAATGCGACAGCAGCGCGGCACGCGGCGTGATGCCGAAGGCCTCCACCTGCTCGGCGGCCAGCAGAGTCATCTCCGCCACCTGCTCGGCATCCGGCTCGTTGACCAAATGCGTGTCCACCACAAACAGCGTGCCATTGTTCAGCACCACGGCGGAAAGCCCGTACACGCGGGAAACATCCGGCCGCTTGCCGATAATGTCGATGGCGTAGTGCCATTGCCGGGTCCAGTTGCCAGTGCCGCCGCACAGCGCCGCATCCACCATGCCGGCTTCCAGCATGCAGGCGGCGGTCACGGTCGGGCGGTTGCCAATGCGGCGCTTCGCCGCCTCGGGTGGCACGCCGCGCCGGCACACGCGGTCCTGGTACAGCGCCACCAGCGCATCCACCTCGGCGCTGGGAATGCCGGGGTCGAAGACCTCCACATCCCGGCCCACCCGCATGCGCAGCCCCATGGCCTGGATCGCCGCCTCGATCTTCGCCTGGCGACCCAGCAGCACCGGCCGGGCAATGCCCTCGTCCAGCACCGTCTGCACCGCGCGCAGCGTGCGGTCCTCCTCGCCCTCCGAGTAGACCACCCGGCGCAGATTGGCCCGGGCGCTGTCAAACACCGGGCGCATCAGGTCGCCCGAGCGGAACACATGGGCTTCCAGTTGCCGGCGATACGCCTCGAAATCGGCAATCGGCCGCCGCGCCACGCCGCTTTCCATCGCCGCCCGCGCCACCGCCGGCGCCACTTCCAGAATCAGCCGGGGGTCGAAGGGCCGGGGGATGATGTATTCCGGCCCGAAGATCGGCGCCGTGCCGCCATAGGCCGCCGCCACCACCTCGCTCGCCTCCTGCCGTGCCAGCGCGGCAATGGCATCGGCGGCGGCCACCTTCATCGCCTCATTGATGGTGGTGGCGCCGACATCCAGCGCGCCACGGAAGATGAACGGGAAGCAGAGGACGTTGTTGACCTGGTTCGGGTAGTCCGTCCGACCGGTGGCCACGATCGCATCCGGCCGCTCGGCCTTCACCAACTCGGGCAGAATCTCGGGGTCCGGGTTGGCCAGGGCGAAGATCAGCGGCTTCGGCCCCAGCTTCTTCAGCCATTCCGGCTTCAGCACACGCGGTGCCGAAAGCCCCAGGAACACATCGGCGCCTTCCAGCACCTCCTCCATGGTCCGGGCATTGGTGTTCTGGGCGTAGCGCGCCTTGTAGGGGTCCATCTGCTCGGTGCGGCCTTCATAGACCACGCCCTTGATGTCGCAGACCGTCACGTTGGAACGCTTCAGCCCCATGGCCACCAGCAGGTCCAGGCAGGCCAGGGCTGCGGCACCACCGCCGCTGTTCACCAGCCGCACTTCCTCCAGCTTCTTGCCCTGCAGCAGCAGCCCGTTGCGCACGGCGGCGGCCACGATGATGGCGGTGCCATGCTGGTCGTCATGGAACACCGGAATCTTCATGCGCTCGCGCAGGCGGCGCTCCACCTCAAAGCATTCCGGCGCCTTGATGTCTTCCAGGTTGATGGCGCCGAAGCTCGGCTCCAGCGCCGCGATCACCTCCACCAGCCGGTCGGGGTCGCGTTCGTCAATCTCGATGTCGATGGAATCGATGCTGGCGAATTTCTTGAAAAGAACCGCCTTGCCTTCCATCACCGGCTTGCTGGCCAGAGCACCGATGGCACCCAGCCCCAGCACCGCCGTGCCATTGGTGATAACCGCCACCAGGTTGCCGCGGCTGGTGTAGTCCCACACCTTGTCGGGGTCGGCGGCAATGGCGTCGCACGCCGCCGCAACGCCGGGCGAATAGGCCAGCGACAGGTCGCGCTGGTTGGCCATGCGCTTGGTCGGCTCAATGGAAATCTTACCTGGGCGCGGCAGCCGGTGATAATCCAGCGCGTCCCTGCGGATATCCTCGTCCATCAACCCAACTCCCCCATTTCGGAAGCCTTATAGGCCATGCCGCCGGCCAGCGTCAGGCCGCTTCCGCAACCGTCCTGGCCCACCAAGCCCGGCTTTGGCGCCACCCCCGGCAAGGGGCCGCCCCGGCTGGCCTGGTTTTGGGCAGGAACTTGGGATGACGCGCCAAACCCGCCCTGCTAGCAATTGGGGATGCCAAACGATCAGCCCCTCCCGCCCCGCCCTGGTCTCTGGCGAGACCGCCGCTTCCTGGTGATGCTGGCGCTGGGCTTTGCCGCCGGCGTACCGCTGCCGCTCACCGCCGGCACGCTGCGGCGCTGGCTGTCGGAACTCAACCTGCCGATCGAGGTGATTGGCCTGACCGCCACGCTGGGCCTGGCCTATACGCTGAAATTCCTTTGGGCCCCGGTGCTGGACCAGGCCCGCCCGCCGCTGTTCCGCGCCCTGGGCCGCCGGCGCGGCTGGCTGGCCTGCATCCAGCCCGCCCTGGCGCTGGCCATTGTGGCGCTCGGCCTCTCCGCCCCCACGGCCGCCAGCTACGGCCTGGCCTTCACCCTGGCCGCCCTGGTCGCCTTCCTCTCCGCCAGCCAGGACATTGTGGTGGACGCCTACCGCATTGAGGTGCTGGACGAGCAGGACCAGGGCTATGGCCTGGCGCTTTACGTCTGGGGCTATCGGGGTGCGCTGCTGGCCAGTGGCGCCGGCACGCTGCTGGCGGTGGAATACGGCGGCTGGGCGCTGGCCTATGCCTGCAGCGCCGCGCTGGTTGGCGTGGGCCTGCTGGCCGTGCTGCTGGCGCCGGAACCCGTGCCGCCCGTGGCCCAGCGGATGACCCCGCGCCAACGCCTGCGCGCCGCGGTGGTGGACCCCTTCGTTGATTTCCTCCGCCGCCCCGGCTGGCTGGGCATTCTGCTGTTCGTCATGCTGTTCAAGCTCGGCGAGGCACTGGCCGGGGTGATGACACAGACCTTCTACTTCGCCCTCGGCTTCACCCGGCCGGAACTCGCGGCCATCAGCAGCGGCTTCGGCCTGGTTGCCATTCTCGCCGGGGCGCTGGCCGGCGGCTGGCTCATTGCCCGCATCGGCATTGCCCGCGCCCTGGTGCTCACCGGGCTGGGGCAGATGCTCTCCAACCTGATGTACGTTGCCCTGGCGCAGGCCGGGCACGACATGCCCATGCTCTGGGCCCAGGTGGGCATTGAGAACTTCACCGACGGCATGGCCGACGCCGCCTTCCTCGCCTATCTCTCGGGCCTGACCAACCGAAGCTTCAGCGCCACGCAATACGCGCTGCTCTCCTCGCTGGCGGCCTTTGCCAGCCGCACCCTCGGTGGCAGCGCCGGCTACCTGGCCGCCGCCATGTCCTGGCCCGCCTTCTTCCTGATGACCACCGCCGCCGCCCTGCCGGCCATGGGCATTATGATTTGGCTGCTCTGGCGCCTGCCGCCGCCGCCGCGCCCGACAGCGGCGTGAACGGCAACCTTCCTGGCTATTCCACCGGCAGGAAGATGAAGACCACCGCGCCCACCAGGCATGCCATGGCGGCGAAGTAGGTCCACCGCACCGGCTCGCCGAACAGGAAGACCGAAAGGGCGCCGAACACGGTCAGGGTAATCACCTCCTGCATCACCTTCAGCTGCTGCCCAGTGACGCCACCGGCATAGCCAATCCGGTTCGCCGGCACCGCCAGGCAGTATTCGAAAAAGGCGATCCCCCAGGAAATCAGGATGGCGATGGCCAGCGGCCATGGCTTCCTGACGTGCCAGTACCAGGCCAGCGTCATCAACACGTTCGAGGCTACCAGCATCAACGCGGTGGTCAGTATCGGCAACACGGCCTCCTTCGGCAGGCAGCAACGGCACCGCCCAAGGCTGCACGGGCCAGCCCCATGCAAGGCTGCGGCCGCGCCCGAAGGCAATAGCGCTGGGATTTTCAATGCGGCTTTGTATTGTACGGCATGAAAACCCGCCCTGCCCTCGCCGCTTGCCGCGCCAGCCTCGCCCAAGGGCTGCTCCGCTCCGCCCCAGGCAGCCAGTTAGATGCCAAGGGCTACGTCACCGACGCCCGCGACAACCTGCTCCCCGGCCTCCGCCTGGAAGATGTTGAGCCCGACCTGCGGCAAGGCAGCGGCAATGAGTTGCGCACCAAGTTCCGTGCCGCGCATTCCTCCTCGGCCCTGGCGGTGAACTGCTTCGCGCCCTTCAAGACCAATCCCGCCGCGCTAACCCTGGACTGCGGCGGCTTCACCAGTCTGCACTTCGAACACAAATGCCCCCATGGCCTTGAGGGACGGACGCCGCCGAATCTCGATGTGCTGGCCAATGGCCGCAACGGCATCCTGGCGATCGAATCCAAGTGCCTGGAGCCACTGTCATCGCACAAGGCCGCATTCGCGCCCGCCTATGACACCAAGATCCAGGATGCCCGGCGCGAGACCGTATGGTTCAGCCTCATGCAGGAACTGACCACCAACCCCCACGCCTACAAGTGGCTCGACGCAGCGCAACTCATCAAACACGCCTTCGGTATTGGTCATACCTACAAGGACCGGCCAGCCACCTTGCTGTACCTGTACTGGGAACCCCTGAACGCCGACGCCTTCCCGGTCTTCGCCCAACACCGGGCCGAGATTGCACGCTTCGCCGCCTCAGTAACCGGCGCGGCCATTGCCTTCACCGCCATGTCCTACCCGGCGCTGTGGGCGGCGTGGGAAACCCATGCCGCGCCTGACTGGCTGGCGGACCATGTCCGCCGCCTGCGCCTGCGCTACGGCGTGGTGGCGTAACCCGCTAAACCAGCGCCAGCACCCGCCCCGGGCCGCCGGTGCCGCCCGCCACCTTGGGCGCCCCGGCCACAATGGTGGCGCCCTTCGCCGGCACCTCGCCCAGCCCCGCCGCGCATTCCAGCCCCCAGCGCCCGGCCCCCAGCCAGGCCGTGTGGAAGGCGAAATCCGCCGAGCCGCCATGGTCCAGCGAAAGGGTATCCACCGCCACGCCCACCACGCCGCGCGCCAGCAGCAGCGGCGCCACGTCGGGCCTGAATCCGGGGTAGCGCATCTTGCCGGCCGCATCGACATTGCGGAAGCGCGGCGTGGCCACATGCGCGTCCCACCCGCTGCGCAGCGCCACACAGGCGCCGGCCGGAATCCGGCCCTGGGCGCGCTCATGGGCCAGAATATCCTCGGGCCGCAGCTGGTAGTCGGCCTCGGCGGCGGCGCGCGCGCGCACATCCACCACCACCAGCGGGCAGACCAGCTGCGCCACCGGAATCATATCCACCGAGGCACCATTGGCGCTGAAATGCAGCGGCGCGTCGAAATGCGTGCCCACATGCTCGGCATAGCTCAGCCGGTTCATGTTGAAGCCGTCGCGCGCCATCGCCGCCACCGGCTCCACCGTCATCGCCGGCGTGCCGAAATAGGTCGGGAAGTCCGGCCGCAGCGTGTGGGTCAGGTCCACCACGCGGGAAAACCAGCTGGTCCGGGGTGCCGCCGCCTGGGCTGGCCCGGGCAGCGCGGCGGCGGCGGCCAATGCCGCCACAATGCCCCGCCGCCCCAGCCGGGCCGCCACTGTTCCCATCACACAGGCGTCACACATGGCGGCCCTCCCTTGGCTTCCTTCAATCCACGATGAACAGCTTCACCCCGGTGGTGGTCGAAGACCGGTGCGCCGCATCGCCAAAGTCACTCACCTGGTAGCTCATGCCGGGCTTCAGGGTGAAGCGCCGGCCATCCTTCAGCTCGGTCTCCAACTCGCCCTCCAGCACGTACAGCACATGGCCGCGGTCGCACCAATGGTCGGCCAGGTAGCCCGGGGCGTATTCCACCTGGCGCACCCGCAGGTCGCCAATGGTCAGGGTGCGCCACAGCGCCTCGCCGGTTTCGCCCGGGTGGCGGGTTGGCGCCACCTGGCTCCAATCCGTCACGGTAAAGGGCAGGGTCGGGATCTTCATGCCAGCAGCTGCCCGCCATCCACAATGATGGTCTGCCCGGTGACCCAGCGCGCCGCCGGGCTGGCCAGAAACAGCACCACCTCGGCCACTTCCTCGGGCGTGCCCAGGCGGCCGAAGGGAATGCTGTTGAGAATGGCATTGTACAGCGCCGGCGCCGCGGTCTTGCGCTGCTCCCAGCTGCCGCCCGGAAACTCGATGCTGCCCGGCGCCACGGCATTCACCCGCACGCCTTGGGGCGCATGCATGGCTGCCTGGCTGCTGGTGTAGTTGATCAGCAATGCCTTCACCGCCGCATAGGCCGGCGTGCGGGTGGAGGAACGATAGCCGCTGATGGAGGACACATTCACAATATTGCCCTTGCTGGCCAGCAGATGCGGCAGCGCCGCGTTGCTGGCCCGCACCGTCGCCATCACATCCACCGAAAGTGCGGCATGCCAGCCTTCCTCGGTATCGGTCATGCCGAAGCCCGAGGCATTGTTCACCAGCACATCAATGCCGCCCAGCGCCTTGGCCGCCTCGGCCACATAGGCCAGCACCGCCGGGCCGTCGCCCAGATCGCAGGCGCTGGCATGCACCGGGTGGCCCAGCGCGGCCAGTTCGGCCCGCGTCGCCTCCAGCGGGCCAGCGCTGCGGGCGCAGATGGAAA
>CANFIE010000164.1 GCA_947446625.1 Acetobacteraceae bacterium
GATTTTCTGGCGCGGTTGCTGGCCGAACCCTTCGGCCGGCTGCTGGGGCAGAATATTCTGGTGGATAACCGGCCGGGCGCTGGCTCCAACATTGCCACCGAGCATGTGGCCCATGCCGAGGGCGATGGGCATACCCTGCTGATTGGCGGCAACTTCACCCATGCGGTGAACCTGGCGCTGTATCGGCGGCTGCCATTTGACCCGGTGGCGGACTTCACCGCCATTTCGCAGTTGACCGACCTGCGGCTGATCTTTGCGGTGAAGACCGACAGCCCGGTGACCGACCTGGCCGATTTGGTGCGGCGGATTCGGGCCGAGCCGGGCCGCTGGACCTATGCCACGCCGGGCAATGGCACGCCGTCTCATCTGGCCGGCGCCATGCTGGCCAAGGTGGCGGGGGCGGAGATGACGCATGTGCCGTTCCGTGGCGGCGCGCCTTCGCTGCAAGCGGTGCTGGCGGGGGATGTGCGGCTGCTGGTGGGCACGCCGCCGGTGGCGCTGCCGCAAATCCGCGGTGGCGGCATGCGGGCGCTGTCGCTGACCACCGCCCAGGCTTCGCCGGTGATTCCGGGCATTCCCGGCGCGGCGGAAGCCGGGCTGCCGGGGCTGGACGTGAATGGCTGGTGGGGGCTGTGGGCGCCCAAGGGGCTGCCGGCGGCGGCGCGGCAGAAGCTGTTCGCGGTAACCCAGGCGGCGCTGGCCGACCCCGAGGTGAAGCGCAAATTGGGCGGCGAGGGGCTGATGACGCTGCCTTCGGCCAGCCCGGCGGCGTTTGACGCGTTTATCCAGCGCGAAATTCCACTTTGGGCGGATGTGGTGCGGACCGCCGGGGCCGTGCTGGAATAAACGGCATAGTGGCGCTTATTTGGGCTGTTTTTGCTGGCTGGGGCAGGTTCGCCCCGGCGCAGGCGTTGGCCCTGGCTCGGCACGGGCATTGCATATTTGGCGGCGAACTCTTCCTGGAGGACCGCCATGACCATTGCTCGCCGTTCCCTGCTGGCCGCCGGCCTGGCCCTGCCGGCGCTTTCCGCCCGCGCCCAGGGCATGACCATCAAGATGGGCGCGCTGAAGCTCATCCACTCCATCGCGCCGCACTTCTATGAGAAGTTCGCGCCGGCTGGAGTGAAGATCGACGTTATCCCGTTTGAAAGCCCGGCCGAGTGCAAGAACGCCGTGGTGACCAAGTCGGTCGATTTCGGCGTGTTCGGCATTGCCGCCGGCATCCTCGGCGCCGCAGCGCGTGAGCCTTTGGTGATCATGGCCTCCTGCTGCGACAAGGGCATGGCCGTGGTGGCGCGCAAGGATGGGCCGGTCAACAGCCTGACCGACCTGCGCGGCAAGCGCGTGGCCATCTGGCCCGGCTCGACGCAGGAAGTGTTCATTCTGGAGCGCCTGAAGATGGAGGGGATGAGCATCCGCGACATCACCTCGGTGCGCGTTTCCTTCAGCGAAATGCACCTGGCGCTGGCGCGCGGCGATGTGGATGCCTATGTCGGCGCCGAGCCGGCCCCGGGCGTTTCGGTGGCGTCGGGCATCGGCAAGATTGTGGAGTATCCGTATTCCACCCCGATGGGCGCGCTGAACATGGTGTTTGGTGTGCACCCCGAGACCATTGCCCAGCGCGCCGGGCTGTGCCGCACCATCCTCAACATCCACCGGCTGTCCAGCGAGTTCGCCATGGCCAACCGCGCCGACATGATTGAGATGGCGGTGGCCAAGCTGGGCCAGCAGCGTGCGGCGCTGGAGATTTCGGCGCCGAATGTGGATTTGAACTGGAAGATGACGCCGCTGATGCTGCAGCAGTCGCGCACCTATGCCGACCACATGCTGGCGCTGCGGCAGATCCGCGCCCTGCCGGACTTCGCCACCTTCTTCAACACCACCTTCTCCGACGAACTGGTTGGCCAGTCGTGAGTGGAGCCACCGCTGGACGAAGCCGGGGGCGCGATGCGTTGCTGGCGGTGGTGTTTCCCCTGGGTGCGCTGCTGGCCTGGTTTCTCAGCACCTTGGGCTCAGGCTTCAGCCTGATCCCTTCCCCCGGCGAGGTGGGGATGGCGCTGTACGACCTGGCCTTTGGCGGCGTGTATGACGACGCGTTTTCCGAAACGCTGGTGACGCATGCGCTGGCCAGCATGAGCCGGGTATTCGGCGGCTTTGCCCTGGCGGCGGCGGTGGCGCTGCCGCTGGGCATGATGATTGGTCGCGTGCCGCTGGTGCGCGCCATTCTGGACCCGACGCTGCAATTGCTGCGGCCGGTGCCGGTAACGGCCTGGTTGCCACTGGCCATGATCGTGTTTGGGCTGGGGCCGCGTTCGGCGTTTTTCCTGGTGTTTCTGGGCGCGTTCTATCCAGTGTTGATCAACACCGTGTTTGGCGTGCGCAGCGTGGAGCCGCGCCTGTTTGAGGCGGCGGCGATGCTGGGGCTGTCGCCCTCGGCCAGCTTTGCCAAGGTGGTGCTGCCGGCGGCGCTGCCCTCGATTTTCACCGGGCTTCGCCTGGGCCTGGGCTTTGCCTGGGTGGTGATTGTGGTGGGCGAGATGACCGGCGTGCAGACCGGGCTGGGCGCCATCATCATGGAAGCGCGGCAGCTTTCGCGCACCGAGATTGTGATTTGCGGCATGGCGGTGATCGGCGTGCTGGGCTTCGTCTCCGACAAGCTGGTGATGTTGATAGGGCAGCGTTTGCTGCGATGGAGCCCGCAACATGGTTGAGGCGATTCTGGATGTGCGTGGCGTGAGCAAGCGCTTCGCCTTCAATGGCGAGAGCGTGACGGCGCTGACCGACGCCAATCTGCGGATTGAGAAGGGCGAGTTCGTCTGCCTCATCGGGCCTTCGGGCTGTGGCAAATCCACGCTGCTGCGCATGGTGGCGGGGTTTGAGAGCGTGAGCGACGGCGAGTTGCTGATGTGGACCAAGCCGGTGACCGGGCCGGGGCCGGATAGGGGCATGGTGTTCCAGGATTACGGGCTGTTCCCGTGGCTGACGGTGCGCAAGAACATTGGCTTTGGCCCGGTGGCGCGTGGCCGGCCCGCCAAGGAAGTGCGCGCCACCGAGGAACGCTTTGTGGAGATGGTGGGGCTGACGCGCTTTGCCGACGCCTTTCCGCACCAGCTTTCGGGCGGCATGAAGCAGCGCGTGGCCATTGCCCGCGTGCTGGCGAATGACGCGGAAGTGGTGCTGATGGACGAGCCCTTCGGCGCGCTGGATGCGATGACGCGCGAGCGCCTGCAGGCCGAACTGCTGGAGATTTGGGCCAAGCAGAAGCTGACCGTGCTGTTCGTGACCCATGCGATTGAGGAAGCGATTGTGCTGGCCGACCGGGTGGTGGTGATGTCGCCCGGCCCGGGGCGGATTGTGGCGGATGAGCGGATAGACCTGCCCCGGCCACGCGACCCGACCAGCCCGGAATTCAACGCCATGCGCCGGCATTTGGGCGGGCTGCTGGCGGGGCATCATTGATGCAGCCGCTGGAGCAGGCGCAGGCGGCGCTGGCGCGCATAGCCGAATGGAACGACCCGGCGCTGTTCATCGCCCGGGTGCCAGACGCCGATGTGCTGGCGCGGGCGGCGGCATTGCAGGCCGAGGGGCCAAAGGGCCGGGCGCTGTTCGGCCTGCCCTTTGTGGTGAAGGACAATATCGACGTGGCGGGCATACCGACCACGGCGGCCTGCCCGGCCTATGCCTACACGCCGACTGAAAGCGCCACCGCGGTGCAGCGGCTGCTGGATGCCGGGGCGGTGCTGCTGGGCAAGGTGAACCTGGACCAATTCGCAACCGGCCTGGTGGGGGTGCGCAGCCCCTTTGGCATTCCGCGCAACGCGCTGCGGGCTGATCTCGTGCCGGGTGGGTCGTCCAGTGGCTCGGCCACCGCTGTTGCAGCGGGGATTGCGGCGTTTTCGCTGGGCACCGATACGGCCGGCAGTGGCCGGGTGCCAGCGGCGGCCAATGGCATTGTGGGGCTGAAGCCGAGCCTGGGCCTGGTGCCCACGCGGGGCGTGGTGCCGGCCTGCCGCAGCCTGGACTGCGTTTCGGTGTTCGCGCGCAGCGTGGCCGAGGCCAGCGCGGTGTTGCAGGTGCTGGCCGGGGTGGATGCGCAGGACCGCTACAGCCGGGCGGCGCCGGCCAGTTGGCGTGCCTCGCCCGCGCCGCAGCCGGCCTGGCGCCTGGTGGCACCGCTGGATGAGCAACTGGTGTTCGACACGCCGGATGACGCGGCGCTGTACCACGCCATGCTGGCCCGGGCCGGCGCGGTGAAGCGGGTGGACATTGCCCCGCTGCTGGCCATTGCCCAACGCCTGTATGACGGCGCCTGGGTGGCGGAGCGGACGGCGGCACTGCGCGGCATTCTGGAGAGCGCACCCGAGGCGGTGCATCCGGTGACGCGGGGCATCCTCAATGCCGGCTTCGGCAAGCAAACCGTGGATGCCTGGGACGACCTGCACGCCGCCGCCGAGGCGCGGCGCTATGCGGCGGCGATCTTCGCCGGGGCCGATGCGCTGCTGCTGCCGACGGCGCCGGGGATTCCGACGTTGGAGCGGTTGGTGGCCGAGCCGGTGGCGGCGAATTCGCGGCTGGGGACCTACACCAACTTCGTCAATATCTGCGACCTGGCGGCGTTGGCGGTGCCGGCGGGATTCCGCGCTGATGGCGTGCCGGCGGGGCTGACCCTGGTGGGCCCGGCCTTCAGCGAGGCGCGGCTGGCGGGCTTGGGCGCGGCGTTGATTGGCGAGGCTTGCGCGCCGCCCGTGCTGGCGGCGGATGAGTTGCCGCTATTTGCCATTGGCGCGCATATGGCCGGGCTGCCGCTGAACCCGCAGATGCTGCGCCATGGCGGGCGGTTTATCCGCGAAGCACGGACGGCGCCGATCTACCGCATGCACGACCTTGGCGTGCGGCCCGGTCTGCTGCGCGTGGCCGACGGCGGCATGAGCCTGGCCGGCGAGGTTTGGGCGCTGCCGGCGGCCAGCGTTGGGCCGTTCCTGGCTGAGATTCCGCCGCCGCTGGGCTTTGGTCGGGTGACGCTGGAGGATGGCGAGACGCCATTGGGATTTTTGTGCGAAGCAGCGGGGATAGGCGCGGCGCCGGATATTGCGCCCAGCCAGGGCTGGCGCGAGCATTTACTGAAGCGTGAGGGCAAGTGATGGACGTGGATATTCCCGCCGTAGTGGCGGAAATGCAGGCGATGTTCGCCGATTATGAACGCGCCCTGGTGGGCAATGACGTGGCGCGCCTGCAGGAGCTGTTTCGGCGCGACCCGCGCACCCTGCGCTTTGGTCCGGCCGAGAACCTGTATGGCTGGGATGCGATTGCGGCCTTCCGTGCCGGGCGGTCTCCGGCCGGGCTGATGCGGGATTTGGAGAACACTATCATCACCACCTACGGCCAGGATTTCGCCGTGGCCAACACGGAATTCCTGCGCGCCGGCCGGCGTGGCCGGCAGAGCCAGAGCTGGGTGCGCTTTCCGGATGATGGCTGGCGGATTGTGGCGGCGCATGTCTCGTTGCTGCCCGAGTAGCACCGCCACGCGGAGCACTATGCGCCCTGTCGGGCGCATTTCGTGCTCTGCCCCGTTTTGAAACAGAGCAAGAAATCCATTCTGCTGCTGCCAGCAGAATGGATATTGCTCCGGGATAGTCAGCTCTTCTCGATATTCCAGTAGAACAGCGCCGGCCCGGGGATGACGCCCTTCAGCGACTTCCGGTAGGCGATGAGGCTGCGATACTGGCCGAGCGGAATGAGGGTGACGGCCTCGATATGCAGGGCCTCCACCTGCTTCAGCACGCGCTGGCGCTTGGCCGGGTCGGTCTCGTAGGTCCAGGCTTCCACCAGCGGTGCCATGCGGGCATCGCAGGCCCAACCGAACCAGGCATCGGCGCAGGTGCGGGCGAAGGTGTTGAGCAGCGGGTTGGCAATGCCGGTCAGCGTGGCATTGGTCACAAAGGCATTCCAGCCGCCCTGGTTGGCCGGGGCGCGAGACGCACGGCGCTGCACCACGGCAGACCAGTCCATCACCTGCAGGTCGACGTTCAGGCCCATTTTCTTCATGGCATCGGCCATTACCAGCGCGCCGGGGTGCAGGCTGGCATTGTCGGCCGGGTCCATCAGCACAATCGGCTCGCCCTTGTAGCCGGCTTCCACCAGCGCGGCGCGGGCGCGGTCGGGGTTGTATTCCGGCCAGCCGAGTTCACGGAACTGCGTCGTCTCGGTGCCCGAGCAGCCGAAGATGGCGCCGCATTCGCGCCAGGGCGTGCGGTCACCCACACTGGCCTGCATGAAATCGGCCTGGCGGATGCCGGCCAGCAGCGCCTGGCGCACCTTCAGGTTGTCAAACGGCGGCAGGGTGTGGTTCAGCGCGCAGAATAGCTGGTAGCCCAGCGGGTCGTTGGACACCACGTTGAGGTCGGCGCTGCGCTGCATGCGCTGCACCAGGTCCGGCGCCGGGCTTTCCAGCATGTCGAGTTCGCCGGTCAGCAGGCCGTTCATCGCGGTGGCGGCGTCTGGCGTGTACAGCGATTCCACGCGGTCCACCTTCACCACCTTGCCGCCAGCGGCCTGGCTGGGCGGTTCGCTGCGCGGGATGTAGCGGTCGAAGCGGTCGTACACCACCTTCACGCCGGGCACCCATTGCTCGCGCCGGAACACGAAGGGGCCGGAGCCGATGACTTCGCTGATCTGGGTATTGGCGTCGGTCAGGGCCAGGCGCTCGGGCATCATGAAGGGCACGGTGCTGTCGATTTTGCCCAGTGCGTCGAGCACGAAGCCAACCGGGCGGTTCAGGCGCAGGCGGAAGCTGCGTTCGTCCACCACATCCATGCCGGCGGTTACGGTGGCCAGGGCCTTGCCCATGCCGTCCTTCTGCGCCCAGCGGCGAATGCTGGCGATGCAGTCCACCGGGCGCACCGGGTGGCCATCATGCCATAGCAGCCCGGCGCGCAGGGTGAAGGTCCAGGTCAGGCCATCGGCGCTGGTCTGGTAATGCTCCACCATCTGCGGCCGCGGGGTGTTGGTGGCATCCAGCGCAAACAGCGTATCCCACACCAGGTAGGCGTGGTTGCGCGTCAGGTAGGTGGTGGTCCAGATCGGGTCGAAGGCGCGCAGATCCCCGATGGGGACGCTGCGGATGACCTTGCGACCGGCCTGGGCATTCGCCCGGGCGGAGAGCAGGGCGGGGGCGCCCATCAGGGCTTGCAACAGCGGCCGGCGGCTGAACGTCATGCGTATCGCTCCTTTGCGTGCTGGGGGCCGTGCAAGCCCTGTGCCTGGGGTGGGGCTATAGCGGCATGAAGCCCGGCGGCTTGCTGAGCTCCGGCCGGGTGGCGAAGAGCTTGGCCCAGGCGGTGCGGCCAATGCGCTCGGCCTCGGCCAGAATCGCGTCCTCATCCATGGTCAGAATGCGATGGTCGCGCATCACCCATTCGCCATCCACCATCACATCGGTCACGTCGCTCGGCTGACCCTGGTGCAGCCAGGTGGCCACTGGGCGCAACATGGGCCGCATGTGCGCGCCGGTGGTGCGAACCATGATGAGGTCTGCCTTGTTGCCGGGCGCCAGCCAGCCGCCCTTGGCCTGGCCCATGGCGGCATAGCCGTTGCGGGTGGCCCAGCGCATGGCTTCCTCGGGGCGCGGCGCGCGGCCATCCTCGCGGCGCACGCGTTCCATGAACAGGCCGGTGCGCATCACCTCCACCATGTCCTCGGCCATGTTGTCGCTGCCCATGCCAATGGTGCAGCCCTCGGCCTTCAGGGTGGAGACGCGGGGCGAGAGGCCGCGCCGGGCGGCGATGGCGGAGTTGAACGAGACGTTGACCCCGGCCTTGCCCAGCAGCTTTTCCTCCAGCGGCGCCATGCAGCGGCAATGCGCGCACACCAAGCGGTTATGCAGAAAGCCGATGCTGTCGAGGAACTCGGTGGGCAGCATGTTGTGATGCGCCTGCACCGCCGCCACCTCGCCCCAGATCTGGTTCAGGTGGATGGTGCCGATGGTGTCCAGCTTTTCCTGCGTGGCGCGCAGCTGGGTGAGGAGTTCGGCGCTGCACATGTCGGGCGCCCAGGCCGAGACGCCGACCGTGATGCGGCCGCCGGCCTTGCCATGCCAGGCGCTGTGCAGGGCGTGGATGCGCTCCAGCCCCGCTTCACCCAGGGCCTGGTTGCGGATGAAGGCGCGCGGGTCGCCAATGCCGCCGCCCTGGCGGTCCCAGGCACGCTCGGCC
>CANFIE010000165.1 GCA_947446625.1 Acetobacteraceae bacterium
GCAGTCATATTCCTGGCAGTGGATCTGGAAGGCGTTGACCAGCACCGCCTGCGGCGCCGGCAGCCGGGCCGCCGTGCCCAAAACCCCGGCCGCCGTGCCAGCACCCCAGCCCTGGGCGGTGGCCAGCAATTCGGCGGCGCCCTGGGCGGTGCTGCCGGCCATGGCCACGCCCAGCGTGTCCAGCAGGAATACCTTGGCGCGCTCCACCGCCGCCGGGGGCAGGTGGTGGAAGCGGGTTTCCGCCACATGGGCGGCGAAGCGATGGGCTGCGTCGGTCATGCCGGCATGGTGCCAGCAGCGCGCAACGCTTGCCACCCGCGCCGGCATGGCCTACGCAGCGCCCATGCGCGCAGATGCAGAACAACTGAATGAGCAGATCACCGCCTCGGTGTCCCTGCTAAGGAGGCATCTTTGACTGGGATGCCGCCCTCCGCCGCCTTGATGAGCTGAATGCCAAGGCCGAAGACCCCAGCCTCTGGAACAATGCCGAGGCCGCCAACAAGCTGATGCGTGAGCGCGGCAGGCTGGCCGACCAGATCCAGGGTGTGCACAAGCTTGAACAAGCGGTGCGCGACGCCCTGGAACTGGTGGAAATGGCCGAAGCCGAGGCTGATGCCGACACCGCCGATGCCGCCGTGGCCGACCTGACCGGGTTGGCAGAGGAAGCCAAGCGCCGCGAGATCGAGAGCCTGCTTTCGGGCGAGGCCGATGCCAATGACGCCTATCTGGAAGTGAATGCCGGCGTGGGTGGCACCGAGGCCCAGGACTGGGCCGAGATGCTGCTGCGCATGTACCAGCGCTGGGCGGAAAAGCGCGGCTTCAAGGTCACCATGACCGAGCAGAGCGAAGGCGAAGAGGCGGGGATCAAATCCGCCACGCTGCAGATCACCGGCGACAATGCTTTCGGCTGGGCCAAGACCGAAACCGGCGTGCACCGCCTGGTGCGGATCAGCCCCTTCGGCGGCAATGACAAGCGGCAGACCAGCTTTGCCAGCGTCTATGTCTACCCGGTGGTGGACGACAAGATCGAGATCGAGATCAACCCGGCGGATATCAAGACCGATACCTTCCGCGCTTCCGGCGCCGGTGGGCAGCACGTGAACAAGACGGAATCGGGGGTGCGCTTCACGCATATCCCCACCGGCGTTGTCGCGGCCTCCACCCAGGACCGCAGCCAGCACAAGAACCGCGCCATTGCCATGAACATGCTGAAGGCGCGGCTGTACGAGTTGGAACTGCGCAAGCGCGAGGCGATTACGGCGGGAATCGAGGCCGGCAAGACGGATATCGGCTGGGGCCACCAGATTCGCAATTACGTGCTGCAGCCGTACCAGTTGGTGAAGGATTTGCGGACCAACCTGGAATCCGGCAACCCCGCGGCGGTGCTGGATGGCGGGCTGGACGAGTTCATGGCCGCCGCCCTGGCCCAGCGGGTGGGTGCCACCCGCAGCGAAGCGAGTGCCAACGCCCGATGAAGCTGCTGTTCGTTCACCAGAACTTCCCCGGCCAATACCGCCACGTGGCCCCGGCCATGGCGGCCCGGCCGGGATATCAGGTGATCGGGCTGGGCGAGAATGCGGGTGAGACGCTGCCGGGCGTGCAGCATGTGCGCTACAAGGCGCCGGACCCGGCGGGCGAGGCGACCCACCGCTACATCAAGCGCTTCGAGGCCGCGGTGCGGCGTGGCCAGACCGTGGCCCGCGCCGCCCTTGCCCTGCAGGAACGCGGCTTTGTGCCGGATATCATCTGCTGCCACCCCGGCTGGGGCGAGGGTCTGTTCCTGCGCGATGTGTGGCCCAAGGCGCGCACGCTGTTCTACTTCGAGTTCTACTACCAGTCCTCGGGCGCCGATGTGGGGTTTGAGCCGCCCGGCCCGGTCTCGATCGACGAGGCCTGCCGGGTGCGGACGCTGAACACCACCCACCTGCTGTCGCTGCAATCAGCCGACTGGGGGCAGACGCCGACCGAGTGGCAGAAGTCCCGTTTTCCGGACTGGGCCAGGCCGCGCATCTCGGCGATCCATGAGGGCGTGGACACCCGGCAGATTGGCCCCAACCCGGCGGCGCGCTTCACCCTGGCCGATGGCCGCGAGCTGAAGCCGGGCGACGAGGTGGTGACCTTCATTGGCCGCGGGCTGGAGCCGTATCGCGGCTTCCACATCTTCATGCGGTCGCTGCCGGCCATCATGGCGGCGCGGCCCAATGCGCAGTTTGTGGTGGTGGGTGGGGATGACCCGCATTACGGCGGCAAGCCCTCCGACGCCGCCAGCTGGCGGGTGAAGCTGTTGCAGCAGTTGGAAGGTCAGTTGGACCTTTCGCGCCTGCACTTCACCGGCAAAATCGCGCATGCCCGCTTGCAGGCGTTGTACAGCATCTCGGCCGCGCACGTGTACCTGACCTATCCCTTCGTGCTGTCGTGGTCGATGTTGGAAGCCATGGCGAGCGAATGCCTCATCATCGGCTCGGCCACGCCGCCGGTGGAGGAGGTGATCCGCCACGGCGAGAACGGCCTGCTGGTGGATTTCTTCAATCCCGGCGAGTTGGCCACCACGGTGATCCGCGCCCTGCAGAACCCGGGGCAATACCGCGACCTGCGGCTGGCCGCCCGGCGCACGGTGCAGGAACGCTACGACCTGCACGATGTGTGCCTGCCGCAGCACCTGAAGCTGATTGACGCGGTGGCGGCCGGTGAAACGCCGCCTGCCCAATTTTAGCCGCGCCAGTAACTCATTCTTGAGATGATCTCGCGCAAACCTGAGCCATGTGAGGCGTTCAGCCTGTCATGGTGGGTCTCGTAACCGAGCCTGCCGGGCTTGGATCGAAGGGTTGCGATGGGATCGTTCAGTCTCAACATCATGGAGCATGACGCGCAGTTCGGCGCGCAGCTTGCCGACTACCTGGGCAGCCAGGGGTTGCAGGCCGTGCTGGTGCCCGACATGCCAGCCCTGCTGGACCTGATGCACCATCAGGCCCCGCATATGGTGATGCTGGGTGAGGCAGGCGTGGGTGGCTCGGTGCTGCCGGCGCTGCGCCGGTTGCGCAACCTGTCGCGGGTGCCGTGCATCGTGCTGGCATCGCAGACCGATGACACCAACCATGTGGTGACGCTGGAAGCCGGCGCCGACGACTTCATTGAGCGCAGCTTGCCGATGCGCGCCATTCTGGCCCGCATTCGCGCCGTGCTGCGCCGGGCGGAATGGCTACCCGAGGATGCGATATTGGCCGAGTTGCCGCCGCGTCAGTGGCGGCTGCAGACCCAGTGCCGCCGCCTGCTGCGGCCCGATGGCAGCGAATGCCCGCTGACCACGGCCGAGTTTGACCTGATGCGCCTGCTGGTGCGGGCCGTTGGCGTGCCGGTGAGCCGCGATGACATCTCGGCCACGGTATTCCGCCGCAGCTTCCGGGCCGAGGACCGTACCGTGGACAACCTGGTGCTGCGCCTGCGCCGCAAGCTGGGCGAAGGCCAGGACAACGCCATCAAAACCGTGCGGGGCGCCGGCTACATGTTCGCCGGCTTCCATCAAAGCGAAATGCTAGTGGCCTGAGCTGGCAAGGCTGGAGAGCCCCAGGCCGGGCAGCAGCCGGCCAGCTACATCAGCCGAATGGCCAGGCCAACCACCAGGGCCACCACCAGCGAAATCCCGAAGGAACCGAACAATACCATCTGCCAGGGGTCGGCGCGACCCAGCTTGGTCTCGGCCTTGGCAATCGGCACTTCGGTCAGCCGGCTTTCCAGCCGGGTCAGCCAAGTTTCCAGCGCGGTCAGGCGCTCGGTCAGCAGGCCCTGCTGCTGCACCACTTCCCTGATCAGGTCGGCATCCGGCAGGCGCTGCAGCCGTGCTTCCAGGGTGGCCACCGCCGCCTTCACCTGCTCGGTCGCCAACTCATTCTGCTGAATCACCTGGTTCAGCATGGCGCGGTCGGGCATTTGCCCCACCTGCCGCACGAAACCGACCAACTCCTCCCGCAGGCGCAGCACCTCGTTGCTTTGCGCCTGCTGCTCGGCCTTGGCCTGCTGCGCCTGCTGCTGGGCGGCGGTAACCTGAGAGGCTTCCCGGCTCACGCTGGGGGTGGGGCGAGGCTGCTGGTTCAATTGGGCGAAGCGCGGCCCATGGAAGGGCAGCAGATGCTGAATGCCGGAGCCGTCGATGGCGAAGATGGAAAACTCGGCGAGGCGGTTGATCATCCCCGGCGCCAGCTTCAGTTCAAACGCGCAGCAGCCATCGCCAATGCCGGCATTGGCCAGGTCTGGCCGCGGCGTATTGGCCAGCACTGCATCAAGCAGTTCCGTGCCGAGGTAGAGTTCCACGGTCAGGTGCGTGCCAGGGTCGGCAGCATCATGCACCCAGCCGAACAGGCTGGTGGGCGTGGCGTTGTCCACCATGCCGTTGATGACGGCGAGTTTGCGGGGCACTGCGGCCCCAGCGGAAGTGGCTTGGTCGTTGGCCAACATGCTCATGGTCGCGCTACCTCAGAAGGGATTTCGGTAGCACGCGGCCGCGCGTGGCGGCAAGCATGGCGCGTGCCGAAGCCGCAGGAGACCAGGATGAACCAGCCACGTTACCGCTTTCTCATGATCAACGCCTTTTCCCTGCCCGGAGAGGCGAATTACGGCATGCGCCCCAATACCGGGCCGAAGGAGGCACGGCTGATGAACCATGCCAGCCTGGCGCCGCTGCTGGCCGAGGTGGACTGGGAACTGCACGAGGGCGCGCCGGCCACCCATGGCAACCACCCTGTGGAAACACGCGAGGAGTTTGCCATTACCGGGGTGAACCGCCTGCGCGTGGTGCGCGAGGCCTGCGAGAGCGGGCGCTACAACGCCATTGTGCTGCTGGGCGGCGGTGACCCGGGCTTTGAGGAAGCGCGCGAGATTGGCCGGCGGTTCCGCATTCCCGTGACCAGTTGCGCCCATGCGCAGATGCACCTGGCGCGGCTGCTGGCCAACCGCTTCACCGTGCTCGACATCTCGGAGGCGCACAACATGCACATGGCCATGTTGGTGCGGCATTACGGCTTTGCGCCCAACTGCGCCGGCATTCGGAATGTGAATTTTCCGCTGCCCCGCCCGGTGCTGCCGAATGACCGTCCCGTTGCGGCCGAAAAGGCCCGGCATGAACGTGGCGAGCGCAGCGACATGGTGGAGGCCATGGTGGCCGAGGCGGTGGACGCCATTGAGAATGACGGCGCCGAGGCCTTCATCATTGGCTGTTCCGCCGCCTATTGGCTGGCGCCGGTGGTGCAGGCCAGGCTGGAGGCGCTGGGCTGGGAGGCCCCGGTGCTGGAAGGCTATCGCTGCGCCATTGAGCAGGCGAAAACCCTGGTGAACCTGGGGCTGGACGTCAGCGGCCTGGCGATGCCGAGCGACAACCCCAGGCGCTGGCGCCGCAAGAAGTATGTTTAGGCCGGTTTGGCCGGGCGCTCAGCGCGCCCGGGCCAGTACCTTGCGGGCGCGGTCCACCACCGGCAGGTCGATCATCGCGCCCTCGAAGGCCACCGCGCCCAGCCCCTTGGCCAGCGCATCCTCGAAGCAAGCGATCAGCCGGCGGGCACGGTCCACCTCGGCGGCGGAGGGGCCGTATTCCTCGTTGATGATGGGCACGTGCAGCGGATGGATGCAGGCGGTGCAGCCGAAGCCGAGCTTGCGCGAGCGCTGCAACGAGGTGCGATAGCCTTCCAGGTCCGAGAAATCGGCGAAAGCGCCGACGCTGCCCAGCGGCAGGATACCGGCGCCGCGTGCGGCGGCCACGGCCAGCATGCCGAAGACATACATGCTGTCACCGCCCGGCACGGCTTCCAGTTCCGTGCTGAGATCCTCACTGCCGACGCCCAGCGCGGCCATGCGCGGGTCCGCCGTGGCAATCGCGTTGAGGTTCACCAGCGCCGCCGGGGTTTCCACCACGCCGATGAAGCGGGTGTGGCCGATGGGCAGGCCCAGCGCCGCTTCCCGCGCCGCCACGACCTCGGATTGCAGCTTGATGTGCTCCGGGCCCATCACCTTCGGCAGCATCAGCACCGTCACTTCCTTCATCACCGCGGCGGCGATGTCGGGGATGGCGAGTTCCAACTGGCGGTTGATGCGCACGCAAACCTCGGCCCCGGCCTGGCCCACCAGCTTGGCGGCGGCGGGCAGCGCGGCGCGGGCGGCGGCTTTTTCGCCCGGCGGAATGCTGTCCTCAAGGTCCAGGATGATCACATCGGCGCCACGGGTATGCGCCTTTTCCACAAAGCGCTGCGCCGTGGCCGGCACGAACAGCAGCGAACGCCAATTGGGAGCAGCCATCAGTTCAATCCTTCGAATGCGGCGCCGGAAGCCAGCATGGCCTCGATCCGCGCCTGATCATAACCCAGTTGTTCCAGCACTTCCCGCGTGTTGCGCCCCAGCTGCGGCGCCGGCAGGGTTTCCTGCCGCATGCCACCGCTGAACTTGTTGGCCACGCTGGTACGGCGAATGCGCCCTTCGGTCGGGTGGTCGTCGAAGTTCCAGAAGCCGGTGTCCTGCAAGTGCGGGTCGTCCAGCAGGTCATCAATCGTGTTGTAACGCGCCGCCGGCACGTCGCAGGCGGCGAAGATTTCCAGCCATTCGGCGGTGGTCTTCTTGGCCAGGCCCTCCACCCGCACCTTGAAGAAGGCGTCGGCATTCTGCGTGCGGGTAATGGCAGTGTTGAAGCGCGGGTCGTCCTTCAGTTCCGGCTGGCCGATGGCGGCGAAGAAGGCGAAGGCTTGCGCGTTGTTGTTCGGCCCCACGGTGATGAAGCCATCCAGCGTCGGCAGCGGCCGATATTCCGGCGAGAGCAGCCGCGCATCGCCGGTCGGGCCTTCCGGTGGCTCGAAGGTGGCGGCGCCGAGATGTTCGCTGAGCACGAAGCTGGCCATGTTCTCGAACATCGGCACGTCGATTGCCTCGCCCATGCCGGTCTTTTCGCGCCGGTACAGCGCAAAGCCGATGCTCTGCGCGGCGATGAGCCCGGTGGTGTGGTCGGTCATCACCATCGGCACGAAGCGTGGCTCGCCCACCGCGCGGTGGAAGGTGCCGGCCACGCCCGAGAGCGACTGGATGATGGGGTCGTAGGCGGGGCGGTTGTAGTAGCGGCCGCCGCGGCCGAAGGCGAGGATGCTGCAATGGATCAGCCGCGGATTGGCCGCGCTGAGCGAGGCATGGTCCAGCCCGGCGCGCAGCAATGCCTCGGGCCGCACGTTGCTGACGAACACGTCGGCCTCGGCGATCAACGCCTTCAGCGCCGCCAGGCCTTCGGGCTGCTTGATGTTCAGCCCGATGCTGCGCTTGTTGCGGTTGAAGTTGATGAACTTGCCCGACATGGCGGGCGTGCGCGAACCGGCGGCGAGGAAGCGCAAGATATCGCCACCCGGCGCTTCCACCTTCACCACATCGGCGCCCTGGTCGGCCAGGGTGCGCGTGCAGATCGGCCCCACCACCACGGTGGTGAGGTCCACAACCTTCACGCCATCAAGCGGCCCTTTCTGGGCTGGCATCAAACGAATTCCAGCTCCATCTCGCCGCACAGCATGCCCTCGGCATCCGCCACCCAGGCCTTCATCGCGCCGCCGGCCAGCGCGCTGCCGTTCAACGTAATGGTGGCGCCGACATAGATCGGCCGGGTCAGCCGGGCGCTCAGCCCCACCAGCCGGGCGCCGGCCGCGTTCTTCACCGCGGCATCCAGCAGCAGCTGCATGGTCAGGCCGCCATTCTGCACAATCTGCGGGTAGCCTTCTTCCTCACGCGAATAATCAGCGTCGTAGTGAATGCGGTGGGCGTTCCAGGTAATGGCGGAATAGCGGAACACCAGAGGGTTGCTCAGGTGCTTGCTCTCGCTCCAGGCCGCGCCGGTGGGGGCCGGCGTGCCGACATTCACCGGAGACTTGGTACCCGGCGGCACGGCGGCGCGGTAGATCGCGTCGAACTCGTCCACCGCAATGGTCTCGCCGTTCACTTCAAAGGTGTGGCGCATGGTGAGGACGCAAATTTGCCCAGTGCGCGCCTTCTTCGGCTCAATCGCCGCAACCTCGGCCTTCTTCACCAGCGCGTCGCCCACGCGCAACTCGCCCGGAATATGCACGCGGCGGCCGGCGCCCATGCGGCGCGGCAGCGGAATGGGCGGCAGGATCACGCCCTTGTTGGGGTGGCCATCGGGGCCAATGTCGCTCTGCCGGGCGCTTTCGCAGCAGAACATGCTGAACC
>CANFIE010000166.1 GCA_947446625.1 Acetobacteraceae bacterium
CCTGCAACATTGCCCTCGCCCGCATCCTGAATACCATCGGCATTGGCGTCACTGAAAACGTGGTTGCCGATGGTGACGGCCTGGTACAGGCCGGCATTGATCGTGTTGTTGGTCTGGCCAACACCAATTGCGTAGCTACCGGTCTTGCCGGTGTTGACGGCGGCATCGCTGTCAACGCTGTCATCGCCGCCCTGATTGGCCGTGGTCAACGTGTAGCCGCTGGGCGCGACGAACTGCACCACATAGCTGCCAGCCACCAGGTTGCCGAAGCTGTAGGCGCCATTCGCATCGGTGATGGTGGTTGCAATGGTGGTGGTGCCGGCGCTGTCCAGCAGGCGCACCGTCACGTTCGCCAGGCCGGCCTCACCACTGTCCTGCATGCCATTGCCATTGGCATCAACGAAGGCTTGGCTACCCACTGTGGCCGTAGCCGGGCTGAAGCCGGCATCCTGCGTGTTGTCCACCACACCAGAGGCATAGGCCTTCAGCGCGGTCACGCCTGCCAGGGCATCACTGTCAACGGCGTCGTTGGTGCCTTGGTTGGCGGGGCTGGGACCGAAGCCCACCGGGGTGACGTACTGCTGCTTGTAGGAACCAGGCGCAATGCCAGTAAACTGGTAGTTGCCGCTGACATTGCTGGTGGCGGTCGCAACAATGTTGTTGCTGGCATCCAGCAGGTTGACGGTCACACCTTCCAGGCCAATCTCGCCAGCATCCTGAATGCCATTGGCGTTGGCATCATTGAACACGCGGTCGCCGATGGTGATGGTCTGGTACATACCGGCGTCGACCGAATTGTTGGTCTGGCCAAGGCTCAATGTGTAGGTGCCGGTCTTGCCGGTTGCTAGGTTGGCGTCGCTATCCAGGTTGTCGTTGCCGCCCTGGTTGGCAGCGGTCAGGGCATAGCCCGTGGGCGCGACGAACTGCACCACATAGGTGCCGCCAGGCATGTTGGTGAAGGTGTAGTTGCCGCTGGCATTGGTTGTGGTGGTGGCCACCATGGTGGTGCCGGTGGCGTCCAGCAGGTTCACCGTCACGTTGGCCAGGCCGGCCTCACCACTGTCCTGCACACCGTTACCGTTGGCGTCGACGAAGACCTTGTCCCCCGTGGTAGTCCAGTTAACCATGGAGGAGGCGGCTGCACTGGCCGTGGCGCTGAAATTATCCGTTGCTGAAGTCGGCGCCGTATCGTCGATGCCTGGTGTGCTGACGAAAAACTGGCTGCCATCCAGCAGGCTCAGCCTGACGATGGCAACGCCAAGAATGCTGATGAAGATATTGCCCTGGCCATCGGAAGACAGACCATCCAGGCTGGCACCGTTCTCGATGTTGAATGTGCGCACCACCGTGAGGGTGGTGGGGTCAATCTCATACAGGTTGTCGGCACCGCCACCATTGTTGCCAACGAACATATGGCCGGTGAAGCTGTCATATCGCAGCGCATCCAGGTTGCTGCCGATGGCAGGCGCGGAGGCGCGGAGAATCTGCCCCGTCAGCGGGTCGATCTGCACGATCTGGCCGGGGCCATTGGTGGCGTTGAGGCTGAGGATTGAGCCGTAGCTGCCATACAGCCCGCCGTTGGGCAGGAAGGTCATGCCCGTGTAGCTGAAGCCATTGCTGTGGGTGAACAGCAGCGTGTCAGTACCAGTGGTCAGGTCATAGACATGCAATGATCCATTCACGCCGACCTTGTCGTTGTAATAAACCCTGGTCTTATCTTCAGAGAGCGCAAAATCGAACTGACCAAAGGCGCTCTGCACCAGCATGGTCGTAGTGCCATCGGCAATGTTGTACAGTGCCAATCCACCAATATTGCCGGCAAAGTTCTTCAAGGTCAGGAGCAGATTGCCATGACCATCAAATTCAATGCTGTCTTGCGGCGCCGAGGGTGTGCCCCAGGTGGTCACCTCATTTGTAGTAACATTCCACTGATAGAAAAAGGCATTTTGGTTGCTGCTGGCATAGACCAGTTGGTCCAGGCTGCCGTTCTGATAGGTGAGCTCGGCTGAAGGGGTCAGCACCTCGCCGGAGGTGGCGCCGTCCCCAACCTGGGCATTGAAATTGATGCTGACGGCGCTGGCCGTAGTGGGAATCAAACTGTTGATATCAAGCGTGAAGCTGCTCCTGTCGGCGGCAATCACCGGCACGGAGAAGCTTAGTCCGTTGGCATCGGTGATTTGGATGGAGCCAGGAACCATCAACAGGTCCGGGCCGAGCGTCACCACCAAGTGGCCCTGGCCCGCCGCAGCCGTGTCGGCCGCATTCGGCGAGATCGTTACCGTGTAGCCCAACACCGCACCGCGCTGCACCACGGTTCCAACTGCCGGAACAGCCTGGGTCAGGGTGAGGTTCAGCTTGGGGAGTGATGCAACCATAGGGAGTATTCCTTCAAGCGAGTATCGTCACAAAACTCGCTCGTTTCGAAGTAGAAATCCAAAAACTGGTACAATCCTGTCAAATAGCAAAAAATTTTGCTACCCGAGATGGCAATGTAGCGTGTTTTTGAAAACTTCCTTGCCATTCAAGGTTTTAGGAATTTTCACTTGATAATCTGAGGTAAGTTAATAGCATCTAAACACCCGTAATGCGGGAAAAAGAATTGAATTTCACACTTCCTGGGGTTAGGCTTGTGCAATATTTTGATTTTGATCCGCTAAAAGATGTTTTATATAAATCTTCTTGGATTATTTATGTATTTTCGTGGAATTATAAGCCGAAAAATTGCAACCAAGGGGCCGGATTTTCCGACATTAATGCCCTCAATAGTTGCTTTTAAGCTTCCCACTTCCCTAAGGTTTTGACCGTCATCTCGTGATAACAGGCACGCGCGCTTGCCCTGCCCCCAACCATGGCCGGGTCGTGCGGAAGCTGAGGATGGCGAGGAGAGTAGCGCTGCCGCCCGGCTATTCCGCCTTGGCGCGCGCCGGCGGCAACGGGGCCAGCCCGCCTTCAGGCAAGGGCATCAGGGGCACCGCCACGCCCTCGGGCAATGGGATCTCATGCGCGTTCAGAGTCATGGAAACCATGGTGTAGTAGCCGACTACGGCGGTTAGTTCGACCGCCCCCACCGCCCCCCAGCGCGCCACCACAGCGTCGTAGGTTGGCATGGGCACTTGGCCATTCAGTTGCAATTGCCGGACGAATTCATAGACCAGGACATCATCGGCATCTTCGAAGCTGGGTGCCTCGCCAATACGGATAGCCTCGATCGCCGCTTCCGGCAGGCCGGCGGCCGCTGCAGCACGGGCATGAACCCACCATTCAATCTGGCTGGTCCAGCGCCGCCCCGTCACAATAATAGCCAGTTCGTTCAAGCGCTTGGGCAATGATGTGCCAAAGCGCAGGATCTCCCCCAGTGCCGACCAGCGTTCCGCCAGGGCAGGGTTGTGGATCACCGCCCGCAGTGGCCCGATGACAGTCCCGCGGGGGCCGGCCACGATGCCGTCATGCACGCGGCGCTGCTCGGGCGAGAGTTCGTCGGCCGAGGGCAGGCGAATGCGGGGCATGGCGAGGTTCTCCGGGCGGCTACCACCCTGCCTTAGGCGCCGCACCAGGCCGCGGGCAAGCCCAGGGATCAGCCCTGCATCACATGCACCCCGGGGCGGCGGCCACCATTCCATTGGCCACCAAGGGCGCGTTCCACCTGCGCCGCCAATTGCAGCAGCAGTCCATCCTGGCCCTGCCGCGCCTGGGCCTGAATGCCCAGCGGCAGGCCGTTTTCCTGCACGCCCATGGGCAAGGAAATGCCCGGAATGCCGCACAGATTGGACAGCGGTGTGTAGGCGAAATTGCGCCACAGGTTGCCGAACCAGTCCAGCACCGAGGGATTGTCCGAGATGGTCAGGTATTCCCTGGTGCCAATGGCTGGCGTGGGCAGCGCGGTGATCGGGGTCAGGATGATGTCCCAACTCTCAAAGAAGGCCCCGAAGGCGCGGGAAGTGGTGTTGAACACTGCCTGCATCTTCGCCCGCTCGGTGAAGCTGGTATGCAGACCGGCTTCCCAGATGCGGCGGTTGATCGGCTCCACCAGGTCTTCCGGTGGCTCCTGCAGCCCCTGCGCCGCCAGCAGGTTGGCCACGGTCTGCGCGAAATTGCCGATGTAGCAGGTGGTTTGCGCGGCAAAGGCGGCGCGGAAATCCACGGTCGGCAAGGCCCATTCCACTTGGTGCCCCAGTTGTTCAAACAGCCGGCCCGCCTTTTCCAGTTCGGCCACGAAATGCGGTGTGGCGCGATAGTCACCCCATTCATGCGAAAGCGCGATGCGCAGCGGCCCTGGGTCGCGCTGGATCAGGGTGGAATAGGCTTCCTCCGGCATCCAGAAGGGCATGAACTCGCCTGGGGCACCGCCACGGCAGGCATCCACGAAGGCGGCGGTGTCGCGCACGCTGCGGGTGTGGCAGCCCTGTACCGAGACCAGGCCGGTAAGGTCCGACGCCGCCGGGGCAATGCTGAACACGCCGCGCGAGGGCTTCAGCCCGATATTGCCGCAGGCCCCGGCCGGAATGCGGATGGAGCCGCCGCCATCGGTGGCGTGGGAAATCGGCAGCACCCCCGCCGCCACCATGGCGCCGGTGCCGGCCGAGGAACCATTGGTGGTGAAACCGGTGTTCCATGGGTTGCGGGTGACATAAACGGCGGGATTCTCGGCAGCGCTGCAACAGCCGAATTCCGGCGTGGTGCTGCGGCCGATGATGTTCAGCCCGGCCTGGCGGATGCGCCCGGCCAGAAAGCTGTCGGCGCTGGCGCGATTGCCACGCATGAGCAGCGAGCCCATTTCCTGCAAGCGGCCCTTCAGCGTGGGGCCCAGGTCCTTCATCAAATAGGGCACGCCGGCGAAGCAGCCCTCGGGGTTCATGCCGTCCCGCAGCGGGTCAGCCACCACATCAGCGAAGACCTCCACCACCGCGCTCAAGGCAGGGTTGGTCTTGGCAATGCCGGCGGCGGCCTGGGCGGCCAGTTCAGCCGGTGTTACCGCGCCCTGGCGCACCAGCCCGGCCAGGCCCAGCGCGTCGTGCCGGCTCCATTCGTCCCAACT
Organism: Acetobacteraceae bacterium; assembly: GCA_947446625.1. Lineage (GTDB taxonomy): Bacteria > Pseudomonadota > Alphaproteobacteria > Acetobacterales > Acetobacteraceae > CAIMOR01. Next base: position 5,036 of record CANFIE010000166.1, read on the forward strand.
CATTGCCAACGTCATGGATTTGCCCGCCTTGCCTGCGGGTTTCAGCGTAAAGGGGCGCCCTGGCCGGTCAAGCGCGGGCATATTCCGCAGCCGGCGCGGCTTGTGCCATAAGCGCGCCGCAACTGTTCCAAGCCCCCCATTCCCATGATTCGTCTCGACAACATCAGCAAGCAGCGCGGCCAGCAATTGCTGTTCATTGAAGCTTCCGCCGCCTTGCAGAAGGGCGAGAAGATTGGCCTGGTCGGCCCAAATGGCGCCGGCAAGACCACGCTGTTCCGCATGATCACCGGCGAGGAACCGCCGGATGAAGGCCTGGTGTTGACCGACCGCGGCATCAGCATCGGCTTCTTCAGCCAGGATGTGGGCGAGATGGAGGGCCGCAGCGCGGTGGCCGAAGTGATGGACGGGGCCGGTGATGTCAGCACCGTGGCGGCCGAGTTGGCCGAACTGGAAACCGCCCTGGCCGACCCCGACCGCGCCGATGAGATGGAGCAGTTGATCGAGCGCTTCGGCGAGGTGCAGGCGCGCTTCGACGAGTTGGGCGGCTACGCCCTGGAAGGCCGCGCCCGCGAAGTGCTGGCCGGGCTCAGCTTCAGCCAGGAGATGATGGACGGCGATGTCGGCGCGCTGTCCGGCGGCTGGAAGATGCGCGTGGCGCTGGCCCGCATTCTGCTGATGCGCCCGGATGTGATGCTGCTCGACGAACCGAGCAACCATCTGGACCTGGAAAGCCTGATCTGGCTGGAGGATTTCCTCAAGGGCTATGACGGCGCGCTGTTGATGACCTCGCACGACCGCGAGTTCATGAACCGCATCATCAACAAGATCATCGAGATCGATGGTGGCGCGCTGACCAGCTATTCCGGCGACTACGAGTTCTACGAGAACCAGCGCGCCCAGACCGAGAAGCAGCAGCAGGCACAATTCGAGCGCCAGCAGGCCATGTTGGCCAAGGAGATCAAGTTCATCGAACGCTTCAAGGCGCGCGCCTCACACGCCGCCCAGGTGCAGAGCCGGGTGAAGAAGCTGGACAAGATTGAGCGGGTGGAGCCGCCGAAGCGCCGCCAGACCGTGACCTTCGAGTTCATGCCCGCGCCGCGTTCCGGCGAGGATGTGGTGAACCTGAAGGGCGTGCACAAACGCTACGGCAGCAAGGTGATCTATGAAGGGCTGGACCTGCTGGTGCGCCGGCGGGAACGCTGCTGCATCATGGGGGTGAATGGCGCGGGCAAGTCCACGCTGCTGAAGCTGGTGACGGGCAGCACGGAACCCGATGCCGGGACCGTGGCGCTGGGGGGCAGCGTGAAGCTGGGCTACTTCGCCCAGCACGCCATGGAATTGCTGGATGGTGACCTGACCGTGTTCCAGCAATTGGAATCGAGTTTCCCGCGTGCCTCCCAGGGCTCGCTGCGCGCCCTGGCCGGCTGCTTCGGCTTTTCCGGCGACGAGGTGGAGAAGAAGTGTCGGGTGCTCTCAGGCGGTGAAAAGGCCCGGCTGGTGATGGCCGAGATGCTGTTCGACCCGCCGAATTTCCTGGTGCTGGACGAACCAACCAACCACCTGGACATGGCGACGAAGGAAATGCTCATCACCGCGCTCGCGCAGTTCGAGGGCACCATGCTGTTCGTCTCGCATGACCGGCACTTCCTCGCGGCACTGTCCAACCGGGTACTGGAACTGACACCCGAGGGCATTCACCAGTACGATGGCGGCTACACCGAATATGTGGCGCGCACCGGGCATGAGGCGCCCGGCCTGCGCAGCTGAGGTTTATCCTGCCGCCAGAATGGCCTCCACCACCTCCTGTACCTCCAGCGCCTCGCGCAGCGTGGCCAGGGGGTGGGGCTGGCCGCGCGTCATGGCTGCCACGCCGGCCAACTGCCCGGCCAGCACCATGGGACGCATCTTCTCATTCGGCAGGGCATCGGGCGCCTGGGCCCATTGGCCACCGGCACCCAGCCGCTCGGCAAAGGACCAGTCGCGCAGCCGGATGGCGTTGTTCAGCGTCCAGGTGTTGTGGTCGTCCTTCGGCGTGGTGCCAACACTGCCGGAAAGGCTGACGGGCAGGCCACCAGCGGTAAGCCGGGCGGTGATGGCTGTCTCGGCGGCATCAGCGCCCGGGTAACTGGCACGGGCTTCCAGAAGCGCCAGCGGGCCAAGCTGCCGCCGGGTGAGGAACAGGAAGTGCGAAACCACTTCCCGGGTGAAGCCACCCTCGGCCCGGCGCGCCAGCCAGCTTGCGGCATCCTGCTGCCAGCCGCGCGGCCAGGTGGCGAAGGCCACCTCAATGGCCAGGGCCTGTGGCGCCAGGCCGGCACGCCAGGCGCTGAGCTGCGCCACGGCCGGCGAGGAGGCCATAGGGAAGTTGACGGCAGCACGCGCCCCAGTTGCCTCGGCCTTGGCCACAAAGGCGCGGGCGGCGGCCAGGTTGGTGGCCAGTGGCTTTTCCAGGAACACGGCACGACCGGCCGCCAGGGCGGCTTCCGCCAGTGGGATATGCGCGGCCGGTGGGGCGGCGATGTAGAGGCATTCACAGGCGGCAATGACCGCTTCCGCCGAGCCCAGCATGGGCACCCCAGGGGCAATGGCAGCCAACCGGGCAGCGGCGGCGGGCGAGGGGTCCCACACGCCAATTGGGGTGGCGCTGGCGGAGGCATGGTCCAGGGCGGCGCGCAGCAGCCTTTCCCCCATGATGCCAAAGCCGATGATGCCGAGGGCGATGGGTGCGGACATGCAGCGATTCCTGGTTAGTTGAGACGAAGCCATCGGGCCACGCGGGCCCGACGAATGGGAATACGCCGCGGCAGCGACGCGGCAAGTCCGGAATGCCAATTATATGGGTTCGCCCGTAAGCGTCAGCCACTCCCCACGGCTTGACCATCTGGGCTGAGGTTCCACGGCAGCAGGTCATCGATCCTGCTGGCCAGATGCCCCTTTGCCAGTCGGTCGAGCACGGTGGCGATGTAGGCCTCGGGCTTGTGGCCGTTGAGCTGGGCGGTCTCGGCCATGGTGTAGATGATGGCAGCGCGCTCGCCGCCGGCAGGGTGCTCGGCCCCTCCAGCCCGCCGGTGCCGAGATAGAGGCCGCAGACCGGCACATCCAACTCCACCGCGGCCGGGCGCAGCGGCACCGCCAGCCGCGTGGTGCCGGAGGCGGCAC
>CANFIE010000167.1 GCA_947446625.1 Acetobacteraceae bacterium
GAACCCACCCACCGGGCCAGGCGGCGGCGCGGCCGGCGCAAAGCCGGGCGCGGCCGGGCGCCCAAAACCACCGGCCGGCGGCGGCCCGGGCGGACGGAAGCCACCTGCCGGGGCAAAATGCGCCCCGTGCGGCGGCCCCGGGCGAAACGCCGGCGGCGGCAGGCCGCGTCCGCCAGGGTGGCGGCCATCCAGGCGGCCACGCCAATGCGGCGGTGCATGGTGCCAGCGGCGCGAACGGTCCCACCAGCCCCAGCCCATGCCTGGGTCATACACCACCCAAACCGGCTCGCCCTCGTACATGTAGACCGGCTGGTTGTCGTAGTAGGTGAAGTCGGGGTCCTCGGCGGCCATGCCCGGCTTGCCGGGGTAATACCCCGCCTGTTGCTGCTGGGGCGGCGGCGCCACGCAGCCTGCCAGGGCCAGCAGGCCCAAGCTGGCCAGAACGGGTTTCAGCATCTCACAGCCTCCGGAAGCGGGGCGCGCCATCGGCGCCGGGTTCAGCCACAACACGGCCCTGGCGTTCCAGCCGGCGCAAATGCGCCAGCGTCTCGCCCACCGCGAAACCAACCTGGGTCTGCTCCACCGCCGCGCGCGGAAACAGCGCCTGCGCCGCCTCGAAGGCGGTCAGCGGTTCAACGCAATAGCCGGCCAGTGCGTCCAGGCGCTCGGCATGGTGGCCGGCCAGGCTGTCCAGCCGGGTGTGCAGGGTGCGGAACGGCTCGCCATGGCTCGGCAGCACGAAGCAATCCGGCGGCAGGGCGCGGAACGCCTCGTTGCTCGCCAGGAAATCGCCCAGCGGGTCGGCCTGCGGCTCCCCGGCATGCAGGCCCACATAGGGCGAGATGCGCGGCAGGATCTGGTCGGCCGAGATCAGCAGATTGAGTTCGGCATTGTACAGGCAGGCCATGTCGGGCGAATGGCCGGCGCCGGTCATCACCCGCCATTCGGCACCGCCAATGCGCATGGTCTGCCCGGCCTTGATGGCATGGAAGCTGCGCGGCAATTCGCTGACGGCGCGCTGGTAGAGTGGCCCGCGCTGCTCGACAAAGCTGATGTATTCCGGCGCGCAGCCGGCGCGGGTGTAGAAGCCGGTTTGCTGCGCCATCATCTGCGGCCCGCTGTCGAACCACAGGCTGCGCGCCTGCAACCACTCAATCCGCGTCATGGTCGGCAGCACGCCAAAGCGTTCGCACAGCCAGCCGCACAGGCCGATATGGTCGGGGTGGAAATGGGTGATGAGCAACGCGGTCAGTGGCTTGCCACCCAGCATCGGGTGGGCCAGCACCTGGTCCCACAACTCGCGTGAGGCCCGCCCGGCGATGGAGGTATCGATGGCGAGGAAGCCGCCATCATGTTCCAGGAACCATACGTTCACATGGCCGGGCGGAAAGGGCAGCGGCATGCGGGTGCGGAACAGGCCGGGCATAATGGCGCGGACTTCACCGGGGCCGGGAATATCCTGAAGGGGTGCTGTGGCAGACATGAGGACACCATAGGCACAAAGCCGGGCTTGTCACCTTCGGTGCAAAATCCCCGGGCGGCTTAACGCTATCTTCAGCGCTCTACGCCAGCCTGCATTGCCCCGAGAAGCGGGGCGACAGCGCAGGAAAATCCGCCATGTCCTTTTCGATCAATACCAATACCGGCGCCATGATCGCGCTGCAGGCCCTGAACGACACCACGGCCGACCTGCAAGCCACGCAGAAGCGCATCTCCACCGGCTACCGCGTGGCCGATGCCCGCGACGACGGCGCCGCCTTTGCCGTGGCCGAGCGGGTGCGGGGTGACATCGCCGCCAACCAATCCGCCAACCAGCAGCTGGGTTCGGCCCAGGGGCTGCTGAAGGTGACCAGCACAGCGCTGCAGAACATCTCAGACCGCTTGCAGCAATTGCAGGGCATTACGGTGAAGCTGGCCGACAGCACGCTGACCAATTCCCAGCGCAGCCAGTATCAGGCGCAGGTGAAGCAGTTGGCCAACAACATGCTCTCCTTCATCAAGGATGCCAGCTACAACGGCACCAACATCTTGAACGACCCGGCCAGCACGCTGGTGAGCGTGGTGAATGACGGCACCGGCGCCTACTACACCTTCAACGGCTACAAGGCCGTCACCAACATCTACAACGTGGTTTCCGTGGCCAATGCCTGGACCGCCGGTGACGCCGCCGCCGCGCTGACCGCCACCGGCGCGCTGAACAGCACCATCGACAGCACGCTGACGCAAATGAACAATTTCGGCAGCTACGCCAACTATGTCGATGCGCAGATCACCTACAACAACGCGGTGATCGACGCGCAGACCACCGGCCTGGGCGCGCTGGTGGATGCCGACATGGCCAAGGAATCGGCCAAGCTGCAGGCCATGCAAATCCGCCAGCAACTGGGCACCCAGGCGCTGGGCATTGCCAACCAGGCGCCGCAGGTGCTGCTGAGCCTGTTCCGCGGCTAGAGCAATATCCGTTCTGATGGCATCATCAGAACGGATTTCTTGCTCTAGTTTCAAATAGTTATAGAGCACTATGCGCCCACCGCAGCCCTGAATTGAAAAAGGCGCGCCCCCGGCCCACCCATGAGGCCAGGGAACGCGCCTTTTGGCGTTGGCGCTGCTACTCGGCCGGGGCCGCGTGCGCCTGGGTGCTGCTGCCGCCCAGCTTGGCGGCCAGCGCCTCAAAGCCCAGATACAGAATGGGCGTGACGAACAGGGTCAGCACCTGGCTCACCGCCAAGCCGCCCACCACCGCCAGGCCCAGCGGCTGCCGCAGCTCGGCCGCCGCACCCCAGCCCATGGCAATGGGCACCGCACCGGCACCAGCGGCCAGCGTGGTCATCATGATGGGCCGGAACCGGATGAGGCAGGCAGCGCGCACCGCCGGGAAGGCCGCCTCACCGGCGCGTTGTCGTTGCAACGCCACGTCCACAATCATGATGGCGTTCTTTTTCACCAACCCGATCAGCAGCAGCACACCAATCACGGCGATGACCGAAAGATCCATGCCGAAATAGTACAGCGTCAGGAAGGCACCCAGCGCCGCGGCCGGCAGGCCCGAGAGAATGGTCAGCGGGTGGATCAGGCTTTCGTACAGCACCCCCAGCACCACATACACAATGGCAATGGCGGCCAGCACCAGGGCGCCCTGCCCGGCCAGCGCCTGCTGGAACACCTGCGCCGCGCCGCTGAAGCCGGTCACCACCGTCGGCGGCAGGCCAAGCTCGGCCTCCACCGCGCGGATGGCGTTCACCGCCTGGCCCAGCGCCACGCCGGGCGGGGTGTTGAAGCCAATGACCACCGCCGGCAACTGGCCTTGGTGGCTCACATTCAGCGGGCCGGTGGTCCGCTCAATCCGCGCCACGGCGGAAAGCGGCACCAAACGCTGCGTGTTGGAGCGCAGGTACAGCTTGGCCAGCCCGCTCTCGTCGCGCTGGTCTTCCGGCAGCGCCTCGATGATGACGGGGTAGGCATTGGCCTGGCCATACAGCGTGGAGATCTGCCGCGACCCGAAGGCCGAGAACAGCGCCTGGCGCACTTGGTCCACCGAGACACCCAGCGAAGTGGCGCGGTCGCGGTCCACAACCACCCGCACCACCGGGCTGTCGATCTGCAAATCGGTGTTCACGTCCTGCAATTCGGGCAGGCGGAGGAGCTTTTCCTCCATGCGCTGCGCCCAGTCATACAACTCGTCCAGCCGCAGCCCCTGCAAGGAATACAGGTACAGCGTGCGGGTCTGGCGCGAACCGAAATTGAGGTTCTGGATCGGCTGGATGAAGACACGCAGCCCCGGGATTTGCGCCGAGGCCCGGCGCAGTTGCTGGATCACCTCGGTGATCTGCGGCCGGTCCTGGCGGCTCTTCAACTCCACGAACATGCGGCCCTGGTTGATGGAGATGCTGCCACCCGTAGCGCCCAGGTTGGACACCACATTGGTGACATGCGGCGAGGTCCGCAGCACGCGCGACAACTCGCCCTGCATTTCCATCATGGCCGCCAGAGAGGCACCACGCGGCCCCTCGGTGTTGATGGTCAGCAGGCCGGTATCCTCAATGGGGAAGAAGCCCTTGGGGATGATGACGGCCATGTAGGCTGCGGCGCCCAGCGAGGCGAAGAAGGCCAGCCACACCAGGAAGCGCAGCTTCAGCGCATAGCCCAGCATCCAGGCATAGCTGCGTTCCACCGCCACCAGCATGGCTTCCAGCACGCGCTCCACAATGCCCGGCTTGCCATGATGCGCCGGCAGGCGGGAAGCCATCAGCGGCGTCAGCGTCAGCGAGACGATGCACGAGGCGATGACGCAGAGCGACACCGTGGCGGCGAAGGCGTTGAAGATGCGCCCGACCACGCCACCCATCAGCAGAATGGGCAGGAACACGGCGATGAGCGACAGGGTGATGGAGAGCACGGTGAAGCCGATTTCCTGGCTGCCGCGGATCGCGGCCGGAATCGGCGCCATGCCTTCCTCGATATGGCGCATGATGGCTTCCAGCACCACGATCGCGTCATCCACCACCAGGCCCACCGCAATGGTCAGGCCCAGCAGGGTCACGTTGTCGATGCCGTAGCCCATCACGTACATCAGCCCAAAGGCCATGCAGAGGCTGATGGGCACCGCAACCGTGGGGATGATGGTGGCGGTGATGCGGCGCAGGAACAGGAAGCACACCAGCACCACCAGGCCCACGGCAATGGCCAGGCTCTCCTGCACGTCATGCACCGCGGCGCGGATCGACAGCGAGCGGTCGAGCATCACGTTGATCTCGGCGCCCGGCGGCAGCGAGGCCTGCAACGCCGGCAGGCTGCGCTTCACGCCATCCACCACTTCCACGGTGTTGGCGTCGGGCTGGCGCAGCACGGCCAGCACCAGGGCGCGGTCGTCATTGCGCCAGGCGGCAATGCGCTCATTCGCCACGCCGTCGCGCACGGTGGCAATCTCGTTCAGCCGAATGGGCGCCTGGGGGCGGCCGGCAATCACCAGGTTGCCGAATTCCTGCGCATTCTGCGGCTGGTCATTGGCGCGCAGGGTCAGCTGCTGGCGCTGGCCGTTCAGCAGGCCCACCGGCGTGGCCGAGTTGGCCTGGGAAATGGCGGCGCCCAGCGTGTCAAAGGCCAGGCCCATGGCGGCGATGCGGTCGGGGTCCAGGTTCACGCGCGGGGCGTAGAGCTGTTCACCAAACACCTGCACCTGCGCCACACCAGGCACGCGGGACAGTGCCGGGCCGATGATGGTGCTGGCAATGTCGTTCAACCGGTACAGCGGCGCATCACCGCCCGAGACGGTCAGCAGCACCACCGGGGCATCGGCCGGGTTCACCTTGCGGTAGCTGGGCGGAATCAGCATGTCCACCGGCAGCCGGCGCTGGGCGCGGGTCAGCGCCGCCTGCACATCCTGCGCCGCCGCGTCGATGTTCTTCGTCAGCACGAACTGCACGGTGATCTGCGAGGTATCCTGCCCATTGATCGAGGACATGGTGTCCACGCCGGCAATGGTGGAAAGCTCACGCTCGATCGGCAGCGCCACCGAGGTTGCCATCGTCTCGGGCGAGGCGCCCGGGAAGTTGGCGAAGATGGTGATGACGGGGAAGTCCACCCGCGGCACCGCGGCCACCGGCAGCTTCATGTAGGCCATGATGCCGGCAACGATGCAGGCCAGGGACAGCAGCCCGGTCATCACCGGGCGGCGGATGCACAGTTCAGAAATATTCATCCTGCCGCTCCTGTCTGCTCAGTTTACGCTGGAAACGCGCTGCGCCGGGGCCGGGTTGGCCCGATCCTCAACCCGGCTGCCCTGCACCACACGCTGGGCACCGTCCACAATCACCCGCTCGCCATTGGCCAGTTGGCCGCGCACCACGGCACGGGTGCCCATGGAGCGCACAAACTCAACATCCCGCCGCTGGGCGGTGCCATCCGGCCCCACCACGAACAGGAAGCGACCAGCCTGGCCGGTCTGCACCGCGCCCCCGGCCACGGTAATGGCGCCTTGCTCGATGCGCGGCGTCATCGTCACCTGCACATACTGGCCCGGCCACAGGCGGAAATCCGCATTGGTGAAGCGCGCCTTCAGGCTGATGGTGCCGGTGGCGGTGTCCACAGCGCTGTCCACAAACACCACATTGCCGGTGGCAGGCTCGCCGGTGTCGCTGTCGGCCTTCGCGCGCACCCGAATGCCCGGGCCGGCCATGGCGGTCTTGATCTCGGGCAGCCAGCGTTCCGGCACGCTGAACTGCACCAGAATGGGGTCCATCTGGGTCAGCGTGGTAATGGCGGTATTCTCGGCCTGCCGCACGAAATTGCCGGCGCGCAGCGGAATGGCGCCAAGCCGGCCGTCGATCTCGGCCACGATGGTGGCGAATTCAATGTTCAGCCGGGTCTGCATCAGCAGCGCCTCATCGGCCTTCACCACGGCGGCGGCGGCGGCGGCATCGGCCTGCGCCTGCTCAAACCGCTGCTGGCTGGCAAAGCTTTCACCGCGCAGGCTGCGGTAGCGCACCTGGTCGGCCTCGGCCCGGGCGGCCAGGGCCTGGTCGCGCAGCATCTGCGCTTCCTGCTGGGCCAGAAGCGCCCGGTTCAACCGGCTGTCCAGCACCACCAGGGGCTGGCCACGGCGCACCAAATCGCCTTCCTGCACCAAAATCCGCTCAATCTGGCCATCAACCCGGGTACGGATGGTGATCAGGCTTTCCGTCGCCACAATGCCATTGGCCAGCACTTCCACCGGCACCGGCCCAACCAAGGCCTGGTCGGTGGTAACGGGAATGCCACGCGGCTGGGCGCCAGCCGGCCCGGTGGCCACGGCGGCAAGCCCCGCCAACCCCAGGAAAACCGGCAGTACAATACGTCGCATCATCCGTCGCATTCCCTGGTCTCGGGCCGCTGGCCCGCTCATCCCACGCTATGTCCGGGCATCCATTGGCCCCCGGTCGACCAACTATGCCACTGGCGCCGCCCGGAAGCCAGAACCCCGGAAAACGCGGGGCAGGCATACCATTGCTGCATTTTGGTTAAGCAACTGCTGTGCCAATCGATCCTGCTGCTAAAGCCCATCGTTCTGTGCCAAGCTTGGGGGTACCTGCCCTGCCGGTCAGAACAAGGGTTCCCCCATGCGCCTGCTGATGCCGCTGTTCGCCTTGCTTGCCCTGCTGTTGCAAGGCCTTGCCCCCGCCACCGCCTTTGAATTGCCCGGCCTTTCCCGCGATGCCGAGCAATATGAGCGTGGCCTGGGCCGGCGCTTCCCCGCCGGCGCCACCCCGGCCCAGCGCGCCAGCGCCGAACAGCGCGCCCAGCAGGCGGAACGGGCCGGCAATTGGGCAGGTGCCGCGCAGGCCTGGGAGGATCGGGTGGCCGGTGGTGAGGCCGCCGCCGAGCATTGGCTGGCCCTGGCCCGCGCCCAGGCCCGCCGCACCCCGCCTGAACTCAGCCGCGCCCTGCAGGCCGCCTGGCAGAACTTCCAGATGGTGCCGGCCGGCGCGCCGGAAATCCCCTCGCTGCTACTGATGGCCGAAACCCTGATGAAGCAGGACCGCCCGGCCCAGGCGATTGAAGCCTGGCAGGAGGTGGTGCAGCGCGCCCCCGACAACCAGGCCTATCGCCGGCAACTGGCCGAAACCCGCCGCGCCGCCGGCATGCTGGTGGCCCGCATCCGCACCGATGGCGAAGCCGACCCGGCCCGCGCCTGCTTCACCTTCACCGTGCCCCCCGCCCGCCGCGACGACTGGCGCCCGCAGGACTGGGTGCGGGCTGAACCCGCGCTGCCCAACCTGGCCATCACCCGCGAAGGTGATGAACTCTGCGTCGCCGGCCTGCCGCATGGCCGCACCACAAGGCTGATCCTGCGCGCCGGCCTGCCCGGCGAGGGCGACCTGAAGCTGAACCGCGACCAGACGGTGAATGTGGCGCTGGCCAATCGGGCTGCCCGCATCATCTTCGACAATTCCACCTTCCTGCTGCCGCGCGGCCAGGAACAGAAGGTCAGCGTCAGCACCATCAACCTCTCCACCCTGGCGCTGCGCATCGTCCGTGTCTCGGAACGCAACCTGGTGCCGCTGGCGGGCAATTGGTCCCCGGGCGGCGACCTTTACCCCTATGCGTTCGAGGAGAATTTCGGCCGCACGGTGTGGGAAGGCACAGTGCAACTGCCCGGCCTGCGGGAGAATGTGGTGCAGCAGAGCAGC
>CANFIE010000168.1 GCA_947446625.1 Acetobacteraceae bacterium
AAAGCGCTGGCCCACCGGCCGCCACAGCCCCTCGGCCGAAACCCCGGCGAACATCGGCTCCAGCAACCCCGCCGTCACCCGGCCGAACACATCGGGTGCCGGGTTCCAAATCCGCTCGGCATACAGCGCCGGCATGCTGCTGGTACCGCGCCGGGCATAGCGCCCCACATCGCTGCGCACATGCGGCAGCACGCTGTTGGAAGGCAGCCCGCCGGCCAAATTCCCCAGCACCGCCTGCGAAACGCTGCCGGCCAGCGCCACCCCCGCGCCCAATTCCACCCTGGCCCCCGCCGCCAGCGCCAATTGCCAGCGCGCCCCGGTGCGCGGGTCCCCCAACTGCACCGGCAGGCGCGGCGCCACGCCCCAATCCAGCCAGGGTATGGCAAGGCTGGGCGCATCCAGCTTCGCCCGCTCCGGCCAGCCCACCTCCGCCGCCGGCTCCAGCCGAGCGCTGGCCAGCACTTCCTCGGCGCTGCCCTGGCCCTGGCTGCCCGCCTCCATCGCCTGGCGCAGCACCACCAGCCGGGCCAGCACCGCGCCCTGGCGCCGCCATTCCACCCGCAGCGTCTCCACCTGCGGCGGCAGCACCGGCTGCAACGCCCGCGCCACCCGCCCCGCCACCTGGCTCAGCCGCCGAAACCGCCCACCCGTCACCTGCACCCGCGCCTCGGCCCCCTGCACGGCAAAGCCCAGCGGCCGAAACCCCGCCCGCCGCAGCGCCGCCAGCGCGGCCTCGCGCCCATCCGCCACCGGCTCGGCTTCCACCACCGCAGGCCGCGCCGGCATCGCCAGCAGCGTCACCACCGGCAGCATTGGCGGCGCCGCGGCATTGAACCGCAGCGAAACCCGCAGCAAGGCATCCGTCCCGTGCAGGAAATACGCCCCCACGTCGACATGCTCGTCCTGCCACTGCAGCCCGGCATTCACCCGGCTGGCCGCCCGCCCGCGCAACAGGCCCGAGCGCAGATCCCGCCCCGGCCAGCCGCCCCGCTCATCGCGCAGCGCATCGCCAGAAAACTCCAGCTTGCCGCGCAGCCCCGCCACCCCCAGCAGCGGCGGCATATGCCACTCCACCCCGCCGAATAGCGCCACATCCCGCCCGCGAAAATAGCTGCCCAGCGCCGGCGTGCCACCCTGGCCCACATTGCGGCTGCGGTTGCCCAGCAGCGGCAGGTTGGGCAGGTCGGCGGCGCTGCCCAGCCGGCCCCAGCCCAGCCCCAGGCTCACATCCACCGCCCAGAAGCGCTTCGACGCCACCAGGTACTCGCCACCATAAATCCCGGTGCCAATGGCGTCCTGCACCCCCACCGCCAGCGCCGGCCACCAATCGCCCTCGCGCAACAGCCGCAGCTTGGCGTCAAAGGCGCGATCGATCGCATGGCCATGCCCGGCGGTGCCGTTCAGCCGATTGGCCAGCCGAAACGTCGCCTCCAGAAACGGCAACCCCTGCACGGTCAGAAAGTAGAATTCCCGCTGCCGTCGCAGCGCCGCCCCGGCTTCCAGGCTGCCATCCTCGCGCATCCGGGCGGTGCGCGTCTCCAGCAACCCCACCCCGCCAAAGCCGCCGCCACTCGGCGCGTAATCCTGCGCGGCGGCAGGCCATGCCAGCGCCAGCCCCAACCAGGCCAGCACCAGCCAGCCGCGCCAGCTCACCGCCCCAGGCCGCCAAGCCCGGCACCCACCAGCGCCACGGTGGAAAGGCTGACCAGAGACTGGTTCACCAAGGTCGAAAGCTCGCGGATCGTGCCCCAGGTCTCAAATGGCGAAGGGTCCTGCGGCACCACCACCAGCGAACCCGGCGGCACCGGCGGCCCGGGAAACTGCCAATTCCCCAACCCGGCAGGCACCGACTGCCCATTGGGCAGCACCACAAAGGCGCGCGAGGCATCGGCAAAGCGCTGCTCGCCCCCCGCCGCCCGCACATAATCCCCGGCCTTCATGCCGGTGCTGAATTGCAGGCTGCCCGGGTTCAGCACCGCCCCCACCACCGTCACCTCGGCCGGGCGCTTCGGCATGGCAATCAGGTCGCCCGGCTCCAGCAGCACATCCAGCTCCGGCCGGCTGGCCAGCAGCACCGGGTTGGCCTCCACCACCATCCGCCCCGCCGCCGGGGTATTGCGCAGCGAGGTAGCCAATTGCCGCCCCGCCTGCACCGCCCCGCCCAGGTCCAGCGGCCCGGAAAGCCCGGCCAGCGCCTGGCCCGAGGCCACCTGCATCATCGCCTGTTCCAACTGCGTCGCGGTGCGCCGAAACCCCTCCTGCTGGCGCAACCGCAGGCTGGCCCGGCTGAACACCGCGCCATAGGGAAAGGCCTGCGGCGTCAGCCCACCGGCCCGGGCAATCACCTCGGAAAGCCGCTCACCGCGCCGAATGTCATAGACCCCAGGCCGCAGGAATTCCCCCAGCAGCGTCACCGGCCCCAAATCCCGGTCCGAGAACCCACGCGGCAGCCGCACCGCATCGCGCGGAGACAGCCGAATGGCGGCGAAGTTCCGGCTGCGCAAATCCAGCAATTGCCGGCTCAGCACCATGGTCGCCGCCTGTTCGGCCGGCTCGCGGGCAAACTCCACCGCCGAGAGATCGGCCGTATCCGTCACCCCGCCCGCCGCCGCCAGCACCGCATCCAGCCCGGTGTCATTCACCACGGGGTACAACCCCGGCAGCCGCACCTCGCCGCCCAGCAGCACGGTCTGGTCCAGCACAAAGGTCAGCAACGCCGGGTAATCAATGAACACCTGCGGGCAGGTCAGCCGCCCGGCACTGTCCGGAAAGCCCGCGCCCCGGGCATGACCGTAGCGCTGCGGCGCGGTCTGCGCCGCCACGGCCAGCTGGGTCAGCGCCGGGCAATCCGGGCTATAGGCCGGCGGCTGCCCCGGCCCCTGCGCCGGCCCACCCTCGGGCGGCGCCCCGCCGCTGGTGGTGGCCGGCGGCGCCTGGCTGCCCGGCACCACCCCCACCGGCGGCGGCGGCGTGCCGCGCAGTGCCATCTGCACGGTCGGGCTGGCCAGCCACAGCACATCGGCCAGCCCCAGCAGAATCACCTCATCGCCCTCGCGCAGCGGCTGATCAGTCCGCCCCGCCAGCACCCGGCCCAGGTCAAACGGCAGAAACCGCCGCGTCCGCGTCGTCGCATCCGTCCGCCAGATCACCCCCAGCCGAGGATACGGGTCCGCCCGCACCAGCCGCGCATCGGCCAGCAAGCCGCGCAAGGAAAGCCCGCGCCCGCCCGCCGCCCGCAGCACCGGCACCGCCACATGCCCGGCCAGCCGCAACTGCCCCGCCACCACATCGGCGCCGGGCCGCACCATCAGCAGGTCGCCACGCCGCACCGCATCGCGTGGCCCAATCTCACGGAAACTCCGCCGGCCATCATCCTCAGTGGTCTGCAGCAAAAACCGGCTGCCACTCGGCCGCATCGGCTCCCCGGCCAGGGCCAGCAGCGCGGCCAGCGGCGCCTGCGCCACCCCGGCGGGCAGCTCATAAATCCCCGGCCGGCTCACCTCGCCACCCAGCGCCACCACGCCGCCCAGCGGTGGCACCAAAATCCGCTCGCCCTCACGCAGCCGCAAATCCGGCGCCGCGCCTTCCCCGGCCATCACCGGGTAAAGGTCCACCACCCGCCGCCCCTGCGGCCCTTCCACCCGTATCGCCCGCAGGCTGCCGCTGCGCTTCACCCCGCCCGCCGCCACCAGCGCATCCAGCACCGAGCCAAACGCCGTCAGCGCCTGCATCCCCGGCCGCGCCACCTCGCCGCCGACGAAGATCGCCACCTGCCGCACCTGGCCAATCGAGACGAACACCTCCGAGCCGCTCAAATCCCGCGCCACCCGGGCAGCCAGGTCGGCACGCAATTCCGCCAGGCTCCGCCCCGCCGCCGGCAGCGGCGCCATCTCGGGCAGCATCAGCGAGCCATCCCGCGTCACCCGCGCCGAAAACGAGGTCCGTACCCGGCCGCGGAACGTGACCACCACCTCGTCGTCACGCCCCACCACGTAATCCTCGGGCAGGCTGCCAAACGACATGCCCACCGCCCCGCCACCTGCCGGGGCCTGCAAATTGTCATAGCCAAACTGCCGCAGCAGCGGCGCCCCCGGCTCAGCCCGCGCCTGGAAAAACGCCTCGGCCGGCGAACCCGGCTCCGCCGCCACCGGCGCCGGCGGCACCCAGGCCGGCGCTGGCGCTGGCGCGGTGGGCGAGGCAGCCGGCACCGGGCTGGGCATGGCCGGGCTGGTAGCCGGCGCCGGCATGCCCGGCGTCACGCTGCGCCCGCTGCCCGCGGCATCAATGATCCGCTGCAAAATCTCCTGCTGCGCCGCCGGCGGCAGGCTGGGCAGCGCCCCACCGCCCGGCAGGGTGGAGGGCAGCGCCGGCGGGCTCAGCAGCCCAGACTGTCCCAGGGCCTGCCCCAGGGCCAAGCCCGGCAGCACCAGCAACCACACCAACAGCAGCGAGCGAAAGGGGGGAATGAGCAGCAACCACAGGCACAGGGGTTAACCAAGCCGCCGTTACCTCCCGCCCTGGAGGCGGCCGGGGGGCCCTGGCGCAACCCAGCGGCGAATTCCCCGGGTTGCCACAATCATAAGCCCCGATATTGTTCCAATTGCAATGTCGTATCGACTTCCCCTGCCGCTGCTGCTGGATGCCGCCTGGCGGCTCGGCCCGCGGCCGGTTTTCTGGGCCGCCTGGCACCGCGCCCCGCTGGGCCAGGCCCTGCTGCGCCGCGCTTTGGCCAACCCATCCGCCGCCACGCCCACCGCGCCCTGGCCCAGCACCGCCCCGCCCGAGCCGCCGCCCAACCTCCCCACCGCCCACACCGCCGCCATCCTCAGCCGCGCCGCCCAGCTTCACGCCACCCTGGCCAGCCCACCCAACTGGCACGGCGCCTACCCCGCCAGCCAACCCGCCGCCTCGCTCAACCTGTTCCACGCCGGAGACATCCGGCCCATCTGGGAACGCAACCGCTGGGCCGAACTCCCCCTGCTCGCCCAAGCCCAACGCTTGGCGCCAGTTGCCAACCACGCTGCCCAGGCCCAGGCCCTGCTGGCCGACTGGTGCCACCAAAACCCCGCCTTCCGTGGCCCCAATTGGGCCTGCGGGCAGGAAGCCGCCTTGCGCACCCTGCATCTCTGCCTCGCCCTGGCCCTGCTCGGCGCCGCGCCCAACCCCGGCGCCCAGGCGCTGCTCACCCTGCACGCCCAGCGCATCGCCGCCGCCCCCGGCTACGCCGCCGCGCAGGACAACAACCACCCCATCTCGGAAGCCGCCGGCCTGCTCGCCATCGGCCTCGCCCTCGGCCAACCTCCGCTCATCCGGCGCGGCACCGCCCGGCTGAACCGCCACATCCTGCGCCTGGTCAGCCCCTGCGGCGCCTTCGCCCAGGCCTCCACCGGCTATCACCGCCTGCTGCTGGATGTCGTCGCCCTCACCCAATGGCTCGCCCAGCACCACGCCCACCCCGGCCTCTCCCCCGCCGCCCGCACCCGCATGGCCGCCGCCACCACCCTGCTCTGGCGCCTCACCTGCCCCAGCACCGGCGCCACCCCCCGCCTCGGCCACCAGGATGGTTCCGCCTTCGCCGACCTCGCCCTCGCCGGCCCCAACGACGCCCGCCCCAGCCTGGAACGCGCCGCCCGCCTCTTCCTCGGCCACGGCGCCGGCCTCGGCCCCGAACCCGGCTGCGCCTGGCTCACCCTGCCCACCCCACACCCCGGCAAGGGCTTCACCTCTTCCCCCCACTGGCAGGCGGCGGGGCTGCAAGGCTGGGCCACCCCCAGCGCCCGCGCCTTCCTGCGCACCGGCCCACTCCGCTTCCGCCCGGCGCATGCGGACCTCCTCCACCTCGACCTTTGGGACCACGCCGGCAACCTGCTCAGGGATGGCGGCACCGGCGCCTACAACCCGCCCCCCGCCCAGGGCTGGTGGCTGCACGCCCTGGCCGGCAGCACCGGCCACAACAGCATCACCTTCAACGACGCCGAGCAGATGCCCCGCCTCTCCCGCTTCCTCTTCGCCCGCTGGCCCGCCGCCGGCCCGCTGCCCCAGGGCGGCTGGGTCCGAGACCACCACGGCAACCACCACAGCCGCACCGTCACGCCCAACGACAACACCTGGCTTATCGAGGACCACATCGCCGGCCCCTTCCGCCACCTGGCGCTGCGCTGGCGCCTGGCCGCCGAGGACTGGCGCCTCACCCCCACCGGCATCACCAGCCCCCGCGCCAGCCTCAGCCTCACCGCCAATGCCCCGCTCACCCTCAGCCTGGAACAGGGCTGGGAAAGCCCGGCCTATGGCCAGGTGAAACCCGCCCCGGTGCTGGTGGCCCGCGCCCGCGCCCCCGTCAGCCGCCTCGCCACCCTGGTCAACCTCACCACCCCGGCTGGTTGAAATCTTCCCCGCCCCGGCCCAGGCTATGATCCGGGAGCCAAACAATGCTGCTTGAGGAGTTGTTACGCGCGTTATGGGCGCTGCGCTGGCGGCTGGCGCGGCTGGCGGCGCTCGGCTTCACCCTGGCCGCCGCCCTCATCCTGCTCTGGCCGCGCAGCTACGCCGCCCGCGCCGTGGTCGCCCCGGCCGAAACCACCGGCATGGCCACCTCCGCCCTGCTCGCCCCGGCCACGCTGCTGCAAAACGCCGGCCTGCTCGACAATCGCCCCGGCGGCAACTTCGCCATCTACCTCGACGCTTTGCGTTCCGCCGAAGCCGTGGAAATGCTCGCCCGCGACACCACCCTCCTCCCCCACCTGTCGGAGCAACGCGGCAGCGGCCTCACCGGCACCCTGCGCACCCTGCTCGGCCTGCGGGTCGAGGCCGATCTCGACGACGCCCGCACCTGGCTCGACCGCAACCTCGCCATCACCCAAAGCGTCGCCAGCATCACCTTCAGCCTGGAACTGAAGCACCCCAACCGCCCCGCCGCGCTCGACGCCCTGCAACGCCTGCACCGCTACGCCGAAGCCAAGGTCCGCACCGACCTGGCCGACCTCGCCGCCCGCCGCGTGGCCGCGCTGCGCACCCAGTTGGAAACCGAAACCGACCTTTTCGTCCGCCAAAGCCTCTACGAACTCCTCGGCCAGCAGCAACGCGCCGGGGTGGTGCTGCGCGCCGACCAAACCGTGGCCGCCCGCGTCGTCTCGGCGCCTTCGGTGGAGCAGCGCCCCTCCACCCCCAACCGCCCGCTGCTGCTGCTGCTGCTAGCCCTGGTGCTGCCACTGGCAATACTGGGCGGCACCACCGCGGCGCTGCTGCTGGGCTGGCAACCCCGCCCCAGCCAAGCCGCGCTGCCCAACCTCTGGCGCGCCACCCTGGCTCGCTTCCGGTGAGCCTCACCCTGCCCCGCCCGCCCGTGGCCCTGCTGGCCGCCGGCTGCGGCGCCTTCGCCGCCATGCTGCAATTCGCCGGGGCGCTGAAATCCGTCCCCCTCCTCGCCCGGCTGCCCTTCGACCTCACCGCCCTGGCCCTCGCCCTGCTGGTCCCCTCGCTCGGCCTGCTGCTGCTGGTGCGGCGCTGGCATCTGGGCCGCGCCCTGGCCCTGCCACTGGCCGCCGCCCTCGGCCTCATCCTCTGGTTGGTGCTGGCCGGCCTCTGGAGCGCTTCCGCCAGCGTCCTCGCCGAAAAACTCCCCGCCCTGGCCCTGCTCGGCCCGCCCATGCTGCTGGCCGGCCTGTTGGTGGGCGCCGACGCCCCCACCCTGCGCCGCTTCACCGCCGCCACCCTGGCCTTCGGCACCCTGGTCGCCGCCGGCGTCACCTGGGGCGTTGTCACCCGGCAGGTCCAGCTCGGCGGCACGGCGGCGGAAACCGAGCTGGTCCGCGTGCAATACCAGCTCGCCGGCCTGGCCATTGCCTGCGCCGCCAGCCTGGCCGCCCTGCGCGGCGCCGAGGCCCATGGCGTCTGGCGCCTGCCCTGGCTCCTCCTCGCCGCCCTGCTGGCCGCCGCCGTGCTGGTGCCGGGGGGCCGGCTGGCGCTGCTGGCGGCGGGCTGCGGCGTCGCCGGCGCCCCGGCGCTGTTCTGGCTGCTGCGCGGCCATTGGCTGGCGGCGCTCGGCTGGCTCGGCGCCATCGCCCTGGCCGGGCTGGTCGGCCTCGGCCTCATCCTCGCCTCGCCCCGCGCCGCCA
>CANFIE010000169.1 GCA_947446625.1 Acetobacteraceae bacterium
CGGCCCGGGGCTTGGCCTTGGCCTGCACCGCAGGTGCCGGGTTCAGCCGCACCACCGGCGCCGGCATCGGCTTCCAGGTGGGGAAATTCTGCACCGGCTGCCGGCGCGGCTCCAACTGCGGCCGCAGCACCCGGTTCAGCCGCGGCGGCTGAGGAATGGGGGGCGGCGCGGGCGCCGCCACTACCGGCTCCGGCGCCTTCGCAACCGGAACGGGGGCTGACCGCGCCACAATCACGCGCGGAATCGCAACCTTGGGCACCGCAACTGGCCGGGGCTGCGCCAGTTCCGGGCGCGGCGGCGGCGGTGGCGCCTGTGGCACTGGCTCGGGCTGCGGCTTGCGCTTGGCGGCCTGGCGCGGCGGCCCGAAGCTCAGCTTGAAGCGGTCCGCCGGCAGCGGGTCGTGATCATATCCAACGAAGCGCGCCATCAATCCCAGGTCATGACGATTTGTCAGGCCTCGTTAGCATTGCCTCGCCCAGATGGTCGAGGGGGATAAAACTCAGAATTGTACAATGAGTCAGAGACTTGCCGCCCGACCTTCACACCGCACTGGCGCGAAAACCGCAGCGCAGCACAACCAGGAATCGCAGCCCAAACGCAACACGGGCGCCCGGCGTTCCACACCAGGGCGCCCGTGCGTTTATTGAGACGTTGCGCCGGATTACTCCGCCGCCTGAGCCTCGTCCTCGCTATCCGGCCCGGTCAGCATGGCATTGGCCACAATGCCGGACTGCGCCCGCACCCGGGTCTCGATGCTCGCCGCCATCTCGGGATGCTCGCGCAGGAACTGCTTGGCATTCTCCCGCCCCTGGCCAATCCGCTGCCCATCGCAGCTGAACCAGGCGCCGGATTTCTCCACCACATTGGCCTTCACCCCCAGGTCGATCAGTTCGCCAACCTTGGAAATGCCCTCGCCATACATGATGTCGAACTCAACCTGGCGGAACGGCGGCGCCATCTTGTTCTTCACCACCTTCACGCGGGTCTGGTTGCCCACCACGTCCTCGCGTTCCTTGATGGCGCCAATCCGGCGGATCTCCATGCGGCAGCTGGCGTAGAACTTCAGCGCATTGCCGCCCGTGGTCGTCTCCGGGTTGCCGAACATCACGCCAATCTTCAGGCGGATCTGGTTCAGGAAAATCAGCAGCGTGTTGGAACGGCTGACCGAGCCGGTCAGCTTGCGCAGCGCCTGGCTCATCAGCCGGGCATGCAGGCCCACATGGCTGTCGCCCATCTCGCCTTCAAGTTCGGCGCGCGGCACCAGCGCGGCCACGCTGTCCACCACCAGCACGTCAATCGCGCCCGAGCGCACCAGCGTGTCGCAGATCTCCAGCGCCTGCTCACCGGCATCCGGCTGGCTGATCAGCATGTTGTCGATGTCCACGCCCAGCTTCTTGGCGTAGCCCGGGTCCAGCGCATGCTCGGCGTCGATGAAGGCGCAGGTGCCGCCCTTGCGTTGCGCCTCGGCAATGGCATGCAGCGCCAGCGTGGTCTTGCCCGAGCTTTCCGGCCCGTAGATCTCCACAATCCGCCCCTTGGGCAGGCCGCCAATCCCCAGCGCAATATCCAGCCCCAGCGAACCGGTGGAGACGACCTCGATATCGCCATCCAGCGCCTGCCGCGCCCCCATCCGCATGATCGAGCCCTTGCCGAAGGACCTTTCGATCTGCGAGAGCGCCGCGTCGAGCGCTTTGTTCTTGTCCATACTGGGTACTCCCCGCTGCGTCGAAGCCTCGTTTTCAACCTTGGCGCGTAGGGCCATGGGTCGGTTCGCCTTTCCAGATTAACACGTAATGGTTGTTGCAGAACAAGTCGCAAACGAAAGGTTAATGCTCGGATTAACGAACTGTCCCCACTATGTTCCCATTCAAACCGGAAAACAAGAACATTTAGGGTACGGCCACCAATCCCAGCACCTGACCCACCGCCGCCAGCAGTTCCGCGGGGGCATAGGGCTTGGCCACGAAGGTAAAGCCCTCCGACTCCAGATCACAGCCGATGGTAGCGGCAGCATAGCCCGAAAGCAGCACCACCGGCAGGTCTGGCCAGCGCCCGCGCAACTGCCGCGCCAGCGCCAGCCCATCCATGCCCGGCATGGCAATGTCGCTCACCAGCGCCGCCGGCGGCCCGCCCGCCTCCAGCAATTCCAGCGCCGCCTCGGCATCCTCGGCCGCCTGCACGGCATAGCCGGCCCGGCCGAGCGCACGTTCCGCCAGCCGGCGCAGTGGCGCCTCATCCTCCACCAGCAGCAGCGCGCCCGCCGCCGGCGCCACCCTTGCCGGCGCCACGGCCATCACCGGCTCAGCCAGCGGCACCTCGCCCTCATGCCGCGGCAGATGAATGCGGAACCGCGTGCCCTGCCCCGGCGCGCTCTCCACCGCTATGTGCCCGCCCGACTGCGCCAGAATCCCCTGCACCGTGGCCAGCCCCAGCCCGGTACCGGCGCTGCCCTTGGTGGAGAAAAACGGCTCGAAAATCCGCGCCGCCACCGCCGCCGGCATGCCGCAGCCGGTATCGGCCACCTCCAGCACGGCATAGCGCCCCGGCGGCAGCGCCGCCTTGCCCTCGCCCTCGGGCCGCAGCACCACGGCATGGCCGGTGCTCACCCGCAACCGCCCGCCGCCCGGCATGGCATCCCGCGCATTCACCGCCAGGTTCAGCAGCACCTGGTCCAGCTGTGCCGGGTCCACCTTCACCAGCCGCCCCGGCTGTTCCAGCGCCAGCTCCAGCACCACGCCCTCGCCCAGCAGCCGGCGCAGCAGCGGCGCCACTCCCTCCACCGCGCTGTTCAGCGACATCACCTTGGGCAACAGGGTTTGCTGCCGGGCAATGGCCAGCAACTGCCGCACCAGCCTGGCGCCACGCTGCGCCGCATCCTGCATCGCCTCCAACTCGGCCACCGCCGCTTCGGGCACGCCCATGCCCTTGGCCGCCTCGGCCCCGCCGATAATCGCCGTCAGCAGATTGTTGAAGTCATGCGCAATGCCGCCAGCCAGCAGCCCCACCGTCTCCAGCCTGGAGCCACCCGCCAACCGCGCCGCCGCCCGCCGCGTGGCGGTCACATCGGCGGCGCGCAGCAGCAGCGTCCCATCGCCGCCCTCCACCGGCCCCAGCATCAATTGCCAGCAGGCATCATCCGGCGCTGCGGGGTCGGCCGGCGCCACCTCCACCGGCACCAGCCGCTCGGGCCGCGCCAGCAGCCCGGCCAAGGTGGCGCGATCCGCCTCGGCCAGCAGCAGCGCAAACGCCATCCCGTCCCGCACCGGCAGCCCCGGCCCGGCCAGCCGGTGCAGCGCCGCATTCGCCGCCACCACCCGCCCGCTTTGGTCCAGCAGCGCCATGGCTTCCGGCGCCGCCTGGAACAACCGCCGAAACGCCACATCCGGCGCCGCCCCGCGCCAACGCCACAGCCCGGCGCGCTCACGCATCGCGCGCCGCCACCCGGCCCTGCAGCCGATAGACGTAGGAAATCACCTCGGCCACCGCCTGCCAGTGTTCCGGCGGTACCTCGGTATCCGGCTCCAACTGATGCAGCGCACGGGCAAGCGGGGGGTTCTCCACAATGGGCACGCCATGCTGCATCGCGACCTCTCTGATGCGCAAGGCCAATGAATCCATCCCCTTCGCCACCACCCGGGGCGCCGCCGCCTGCCCGGGCTCATAGGCCAGGGCCACGGCGTAGTGGGTGGGGTTGGTGATCACCACGGAAGCTCCGGGCACCGCCGCCAGCATCCGCCGCCGCGCCCGCTGCATGCGGATTTGCCGTTGCCGCCCCTTCACCTGCGGGTCGCCATCGCTCTCCCGCGCTTCCTGGCGCATCTCCTCGCGGCTCATCCGCAGCTTCTGCGCATGCCGAAACCGCACCCACAGCACATCCGCCGCGCCCAGCAGCGCATAGACAATCAGCGCCGACGCCAGCAGCCGGAACGCCTGCCGCCCCAATTCCTGCAACAGCCCGCCCGGCGCCCGATGCAGCGCCTGTTGCAGCGCCGGCACCTCCACCGCCTGCCACAGCGCCGCGCCCAGCAGCAGCAGCTTCAGCAGCGTGCGGCCCAACTCCACCAGGCTGTCCAGGCTCAGCAGCCGCCCCAGCGCCGCCAGCGGATTGATCCGCGAGACCTGCGGCATCAGCGCCTCGCCCCGCAGCAGAAACCCGGTCTGCACCAGAGTCGCCACCGCCGCCGCAATCAGCGCCCCGGCCGCCACCGGCCCGGCGGCCAGCAGCAGCCCGCGCAGCATCTCAGGCAGCGCCAGCATCGGGTCCTGCACATGCGTCCCGGCCAGCACGCCGCGCATCACCCGCAGCAGCTCGCCCCCCAGAGGCGGCAGCACAATCATCGCCGCCAGCGTGGCGCCCAGCAGGGTGGCAAACCCCACCGCCTCCTTGGAAAGCGGTACATTGCCCTCCTCCCGCGCCTTCTCCAGGCGCCTGGGTGTGGCGGCTTCCGTCCTGTCCTCGGCCTCGCCCTCGGCCATGGTTCAGCGCGCCCCGGCGGCGTGGCTGAAACTATCCTCCGCCGCCGCCAGCCACACCGCCAGGAGCGCCGGCAGCACCAGCGCCAGCAGCATCAGCCCCAGCAAAATCAGCCCCGGCGCGGCGATGGTATAAGCCGGCACCTGCGGCGCCACCCGCGCCAGCACCGCCAACGCCAGATTGCCCAGCACCGCCGCCAGCAACAGCGGCGCCGCCAGCCGCAGCCCCAGCGCAAAGCTCTCCGCCACCGCCTGGGCCAGCGCCGCCGCGCCCTCGCCAAGCGGCAGCCCCGCCCCGGCCGGCAGCACGGCATAGCTCTCGGCCATGGCCCGCAACGGCAGCGCATACAGGCCGGAGGACAGCACCAACCCCGCCGCCAACAGCGAAAACAACCGCGCCGGCGCCGTGGTCTGCCCGCCCACCAGCGGGTCGATCTGCAACGGGCTGGCCAGGCCGATCATCAGCGCCGCCATCTGCCCGGCCTGCACCAGCGCCAGCGCCACCAGCCGCGCCACCAGCCCCAGCCAAATCCCCAGCAGCACTTCCAGCAGCACCAGCCGCACCAGCCCCGGCACCGCTTCCGGCAGCGCCGGCAGCCCCGGCCCCAGCACCGGCAGCAGCAGCAGCGGCAACAGCAGCGCCAGCGCCAGCCGCACCATGGCGGGAATATCCTGCTCGCCCAGCCCCGGCAGCAGCATGGCGGCGGCGCCCAGCCGGCAGAACAGCAGCATGAAGCCAAAGGCCTCCGCCGCCAGCGCCTGCGCCATCAGGGTGCGCCGCCCGCCGCCACCACGCGGTCGAACAGCCGTTCAGTATAGCCGCGCATCGCCCCGGCCATCATCGGCCCCAGCAGCACCAGCACCAGGCCCATCACCACCAGCTTGGGCAGAAACGCCAGGGTGGATTCCTGAATCTGCGTCAGCGCCTGCACCACCGAAATCAGCACGCCCACCACCAACATGGCCAGCAGCGGCGGCCCGGCCAGTTGCACCGCCAGCCACAGTGCTTCACCGGTCACTTCGCCCATCGGGTTAAATCGGCATCCGCATCACATCCTGGTAGGCCGCCACCACGCGGTCCCGCACCGCCACCGCGGTCTGCAACGCCAACTCGGCCCGAGACACCGCCACCACCACATCGGTCACGCCACCCTGCCCGCCCAGCGAGGCCCGCGCCGCCGCATCCGCGCCATGCCCGGCCTCCAGCGCGCCCTGCGCCACCTGCTGCAACAGCGCGCCAAAGCTACCGCCACCACCTGCCGGCGCAGCCGCCCCGGCCGCCGGCGCCTCGCCCTGCGCCAGCCGATACGCGGCCGCCGCCGCGCCCGGCGCCACCGGCCCCAGCATCAGCCCAGCGCCTGGATGGTGCGCGTCAGCATGCCCCGCGTCGTCTCCAGCACCGAGAGATTGGCGCTGTAGCTGCCCTGCGCCTCGCGCATGTCCATCGCCTCAATCATCGGGTCCACATTCGGCAGCTTCACATAGCCATTGGCATCCGCCGCCGGGTGGCTGGGGTCGAAGCGCTGCGGAAAGGCATCCGCATCCGTCCCCACCCGCTCGGCCCGCACCGTGCGCGCGCCCAGCGTCCGGTCCATCTGGTTGCCAAAGGTGATGGTCTTGCGCCGGTACGGGTCCGCCCCCGGCGCCTGCCCGGTGCTGTCGGCGTTGGAGAGATTCTCCGCCACCACCCGCAGCCGCGTGGCCTGGGCCTGCATGCCGGCGGCGGAAATCCGAAGCGCGCGATCGAGATCCATGCGGAGCGTCCTTTATCCGGTACGTCCCAGCGCGGTGCGGTACATGGCCGCATAGCGCCGGTACAGGTTGATGGCCAAGGCATGCGCGGTATCGGTTTCCGCCACCTTCATCGCCTGCTGGTCCAGGCTCACGGCATTGCCATCCGGCGTGCGTTCATGCGCCAGCCGGTCGCGCCGCGCCCCCGGCGGCCCGCCATTGGGCGCCAGATGCCGCGCATCGGTCCGCGCCAGCCCCACCCCGGCGCCCTGCCCAGCCAGCACCGCGGCAAAGTCGCGCAGGTCGCTTGGCTGAAAGCCCGGTGTGTCGGCATTGGCGATATTCTGCGCCAGCACGCGCTGGCGATTCTCCAGCCAGCCCAGCCGCCGTTCCGCCAATCCCAACAGGGGGTCGCCTGCAATCTCCATGGCCCGCAGCATCACCCAGCGCAGGAAAAACTTCGGTTAACGCCACGGGCAATCATTGGGTAACCGCCACCTGCAATCCTGCGGCGCATGAGCAAAGGCCCCGCCGAGAAAACCCTGGCAGCGATAGACAGCCTGCGCGGCACCATCACCATGGCGCGCGTATTGGTTGAAAGTGGCCGCACCATCGACCTTGCCGGCCTGGACGCCGAAGCCGCCACGCTCTGCGCCCAGGTGGCCCGGCTGCCCGCCGCCACCGGCCAGCGCCTGCGCCCGGCCCTGCTGGCCCTGGTGCGAGACGTGGAAGGCCTGGCCGCCACCTTGCCGCTGCCGCGATGAGCCTCTGGACCTTGGCGCAGGCCGCCCTCGCCCTGGCGCTGGTGCTGGCCCTGGCCTGGGGCGCCGCCCGCACCCTGCGCGGCAGCCGCTTCACCACCCCCAGTGGCCGCCGCCTGCAACTGCTGGAATCCCTGCCGCTGGACCCACGCCGCCGCCTGCTATTGGTGCGGCTCGACGACCGCGAGGCCCTGCTGCTCACCGGCGGCGGGCAGGATGTCATGCTCGGCTGGCACGAAGCCCCCGCGCCCAAGCCAAGCCCAGGCACCGTCGCCACGCTGGCCCTGCTCGCCCTGCTCTGCTGCGCCGCCCCGGCCAGCGCCCAATCGGTGAATATCGACCTCGGCGCCGCCGGTCAGGCCGGCTCCACCTCGCGCCTCGTGCAGCTCACCGCGCTCATCGGCCTGCTCTCGCTGGCGCCCTCGCTGCTGGTGATGATGACCGGCTTCGCCCGCATCGCCATCGTGCTCTCGCTGTTGCGCAGCGCCATCGGCGCCCAGGGCGTGCCGCCCAACCCGGTGCTGGTCGGCCTCGCGCTCTTCCTCACCTTCTTCGTCATGCAACCAACCTTTGAGGCCAGTTGGCAAAACGGCCTGGCCCCCATGATGGAAGGCCGCATCGCCGAGCTGGAAGGCCTGCAACGCGCCGCCGAACCCTTCCGCGGCTTCATGGCCGCCAATGTCCGGGACGCCGACCTCGCCCTGTTCCACGACCTGGCGCAATCCCCACCCGGCGCCGCCGAGGCGCCCTGGCGCGTGCTGGTGCCCGCCTTCCTGGTCAGCGAACTCCGCCGCGCGTTCGAGATTGGCTTCCTGGTCTTCCTGCCCTTCCTGGTCATCGACATGGTGGTGGCATCGCTGCTCATGTCATTGGGCATGATGATGCTGCCCCCCAGCGTGGTCAGCCTGCCCTTCAAGCTCATCTTCTTCGTGCTGGTGGATGGCTGGCGCCTGGTGGCCGGCAGCCTGGTGCAAGGCTTCGCCAGCGCAGCGGGAAGCTGAATTCCGAGCGACTGATCCACGGCCCTCGGCGTCATCGCCTCAGCCGATCAGGCGCTAGAGCAATATCCGTTCTGATGGAATCATCAGAACGGATTTCTTGCTCTAGTTTCAAATGGTTATA
>CANFIE010000170.1 GCA_947446625.1 Acetobacteraceae bacterium
CCTGGGTCCACCAGGGCAGCGGGTCGCGGTCGCACATCGGGTATTCATAAAACTCGCCCGTGGCGCGAATCATCGCCGCCACATCCACCTGCGGCAGTTTCAACCGGCGGGCGAACTTCATCACCTCCGCCAGCTTGCCCACCCGGCTCCAATCCTCGCGGCGCGGCGGCGGCTGGCTGGGGTCGCCAGCGCGAGCATAAATCACCCAATTGGTCAGCCGCGTCGCCGGCGTCTCCCCGGCCGCGATGGGGTAGAACACCAGCTTGGCCACTTCATCGCCGGCAATCAGCATCACATCGCCGGTCTCCAGCGCCGGCCAGTCCAGCGCCCCGCGCCACATCTGAATGCCCTGCCAGCGAATGCCGCCATCCTCCGGGTGCAGCAACCCGCGCAACGCCGAATGGATGCCATCCGAGCCCACCAGCACATCGCCCCGCGCCGTGGCGCCGCCGACGAACTCCGCGGTCACCCCCCGCGCATCCTGGCGAAACCCCGCCAGCTTATGCCCGGCGCGCAGGCTGCCCGCCGGCAGCCGTGCCTCGGCCGCCTGCCACAGCATTTCGTGCAGCCGGCCCCGATGCACCGAAAACTGCGGCATGGCATGCCCGGCCCAGGTGCCGCGCGGGTCCGCCCAAATGGTCTGCCCCAAATGGTTCAGGTAGCGCAGCTCCCGCGTGCGGATGGCAATGCGGTCCATCTCGCCCAGCAGGCCCAGCTGCTCCAACTCGGCAATGCCATGCGGCAGGGTGTTGATGCCCACGCCCAGCGCCTTCACCTCGGCCGCCGCCTCGAACACCGTGCTGGGAATGCCGCGCTGATGCAGCAGCATCGCCAGCACCAGCCCGCCCACGCCGCCCCCGGCTATCAGCACATGCGGTGCGCGTTGTTGTGGCATGCGGTCCTCCCCAAATCAGCGCCCGCAGCATAGTCTGCCCAGCGCCACAGCGTGAAGCCGAGGACCGCCGATGACCACGCCCCTGCAACCCCTGCACCCGCCCGGCTGGCCCCAGGCCAAGGGCTACGCGCATGGCATGGCCGGCACCGGCCGGCAGGTGCTGGTCAGCGGGCAAATCGGCTGGGACGCGCATGGCCAACTGGCGCCCGGCTTCGTCGGCCAGGCGCGCCAGGCGCTGGTGAACGTGCTGGCCGTGGTGCAGGCCGCCGGCGGCGGCGCCGAGCATATCGCCCGGCTCACCTGGTACATCACCAGCATGGCCGAATACCGCGCCCACCTGGCCGAACTCGGCCAGGCCTACCGCGCCGTGCTGGGCCGCCACTTCCCGGCCATGACCCTGGTGCAGGTGGTGGCGCTGGTGGAAGCGGAGGCCCTGGTGGAAATCGAGGCCACCGCCGTCATTCCAGTCTAGAGCACCATGCGCCCTGTTGGGCGCATGGTGCTCTGTAATCATTTGAAACCAGAGTAAAAAATCCGTTCTGACGATTCCATCAGAATGGAAATTGTTCTAACCGGCGGGCGGCGTCACCGCTGCAACGGCGCCAGTTCAGGGCGCTTCAGGCGCCGCCAACTCGGCTTCCAGCGCCGCATTGCTCTCGGCCTGGTTGTTCCATTCGCCGCGCTGCTTCATCGCCCGGCGTGCCAGGCAGGCCACGCCCACCGCCGCCACGCCAAGCCCAGCCCCTGCCGCCACCCCGGCCAGAAACACCGCACCGCCCAGGCTGGCCGCCGTGGCCATGGCTGCTCCGCGCAGAATCATCCTCGCCTCCATCACAACTCAAGGCTGAGAGGTTGGCACGCCACGCCGGGCTGGCAAGCCCGCCCGGTTCAGGCCACGCGGCTGAACAGCGTATCCAATGCCGCGTCCAGCTGCTTCGGCAGCATCTGCGTGGCGCTGCGCAGGCGCGGCAGGTCGTCGGCGCGGGTGGCCTGTTCCAGCCCTTCCAGGCTGGCAGCCAGTTCGGGCAGGCCGAAATTCGCCGCCACCCCCTTCATCGCATGGGCTTCCACCCGGGCCGAAGGCCCGTCGCCCCGTTCCACCGCTTCCTGCAGCAGCGGCAGGCGCTTGCGCAGCTCGTCGGCGCACAACCGCGCCAGGGTATGGGCCGAGGCCGGGCGCGGCGGCGCCGGGCGCACTGGCACGGCGGGTTCCTCGCTGGCCAGCCGGCAGGTCAGCAGAATCCCGCCATCCTCCAGCGTGGTCCAACGGTCCTGCACGCGGCTGCCATCGGGGCGAAAGCGCGTGGCGCAACCATGCCGCCGGTCCTGCATGTCGGAAATCCGGTGCCGCAGCGCGGCGCGAATGGCGCCCTCGGGGCTATCGCCCTGGCGCTGCAATTCCTCGGCGGCCAAGCCGGGGCGCAGCGCGGTCGGGGCAACCCCGGCCAATTCGGCAAAGGGCGGGTTCCAGGCCACCAGCCGCAACTCGGCATCCAGCAGGCAGGCGCCCTGTTCCAACGCGTTCACAATCTCAGCCACCTGCCGCTGGCCGGCCTCGGCCCGCAGTTCGGCCTCACGCAGCCGGGCGCATTGCCGCAGCCAGCCACGCCGCGCCGCCACACCCGCGGCGGCCAGCGCCAGCAGTGCGGCCAGCGCCAGCGCCAGGCTCACGCCCCGCGTCACGCCACCGCCCGCAGGCAGGCTGGCCATCAGCACCAGCCCATCGGAATCCAGCCGGCGCCAGGCATAGGTGCGCCCGTCCGCCTGGCCCTCGGCCCTGGTCGGCAACGCCACACGCTGCCCCAGCAAGGCCTGGGAAGCCCCGGCGGCGGCCAGCACCTGGCCCTCCGGCGTCGTCAGCACGGCACCAAAGCCGGTCATCGCCGGGCTGGGCAGCAGGCGGCGCGGGTCCAGCGCGGCCAGCACCGGGCGCTCCCCATTGCCCTGCCCGGGGCGCATCACCGGCAGAATCCATTCATTGTCGGCGCCCATGTGCGGCCGGCCCATCAGCAGCGGCCGCGCCGTCATCACCGGGGTCGGCTCGGCCAGCAGGCGGGCTTCCTCACCGGGGTCCAGCACCAGCACACCGCGCACCAGCCCATCCATGGCGTCGTCATAGGTGCGGGGAGAAGCTTCCGCCTGGGCGCCCTGCAACAGCACCGCCAGGGTATTCAACCGGCTACCCAGCAGCGCTTCCGTGGTGCCGGCCAACCCGGCCACCTGCCCCACCTGCAAATGCGCCTGCGTCTCCCGCAACCGTTCCAGCAGCAGCACCGGCACCGCGCACACCAAAACCGCCAGCAACGCCCAGAGCGTTACTACTTTAACGGGCAGGTCCGGTTCAAAGCGCCAGCGACGCATGATACTTCCAGCAGGATGGAGGGAAAGGATACATTAAGCTGAAGTTTTTCTACCACCGCGTGCAATCGGTATGCAAGGCCTATCAACGGCCAGCAACCGGCTACAACCGCAGGCTAACACGGTGCTCTGGCCAGTTCAGTTCACACCCGTGTGTAGCGCCCGGCCCCCGCAACCGGCGCAGCAGCGCCAAATACCCGCCCTGGTTGCGCAAAGCACCCCAACCAACAACCGGACCAGTCACTTTTCCATGAATACAGCGTAAAATTCTGCCAACACACTTGCTGAGCGTGATTTAAGCCTACAACAACAAATCGCGGCGTATCCCGCGCGGAATTCCTGCTGAAAGCCGGGTCATTGCCCAAAGCCAGAACAAGCCCCGAAGGCCTGGGCCTGCAAATTGCCGCCATGCCGCTGCTGCATGCCGCTGGCGCCACCCAGGTTGTCCTGGTCACCAGCCGTGGTACCGGCCGCTGGGTGCTGCCCAAGGGCTGGGCCGAGGCCGCGTTGACCGGCGCCGAACTGGCCGCCAAGGAGGCCTTTGAGGAAGCCGGCCTGATGGGCGCCATGCACGCCCAACCCATTGGCACCTACCGTGCCCTGAAGCGCCTGGAGGATGCCAGCACCCTACCCTGCCAGGTGGAGGTGTTCCGCATGCAGGTGGCCACCCTGCTGGAGGACTGGCCCAAGCGCCATCAGCGCCAGCGCCGCAGTTTCACCCTGGCCGAAGCCGCCGCCGCCGTGCACGAGGCCGAGCTCAGCGCCCTGCTGCACGAACTCGCCGCAACGGTTTAGAACACTATGCGCCCTGTTGGGCGCATTTCGTGCTCTACAACTATTTGAAAATAGAGCAAGAAATCCGTTCTGATAATTCCATCAGAACGGATATTGCTCTAGCCGAACAGCCCCACCGCCCAATACGACAGCGCCGCCACCAGCGCCGCGGCCGGCAGCGTCACCACCCAGGCAATCACGATATTGCCCGCCACGCCCCAGCGCACCGCCGAGGCCCGCCGCGCCGCGCCCACGCCCACAATGGCGCCGGTAATGGTGTGCGTGGTGGAAACCGGCACCCCCAGCCAGGTGGCCATGAACAGCGTGATCGCACCACCGGTTTCCGCGCAGAAGCCCTGCATCGGCGTCAGCCGGGTAATCTTGGACCCCATGGTGTGCACAATGCGCCAGCCGCCAAACAGCGTGCCCAGCCCCATCGCCAACTGGCACGAAAGCACCACCCAGTAGGGCACATGGAAGGCCCCCTGCAGCAGCCCTTGCGAGTACAGCAGCACGGCGATGATCCCCATGGTCTTCTGCGCATCATTGCCGCCATGGCCCAGCGAGTAGAACGAGGCCGAGACGAATTGCAGCCAGCGGAAGGTGCTGTCCACCTTGAACGGCGTCTGCCGGGCGAAGCACCAGGAAACAATCAGCACCAGCAGCAGCGCCAGCAGCATGCCCACCAGCGGAGACAGCACAATCGCCGCCAGGGTCTTGCCCAGGCCGCCCCACACAATGGCGGCAACCCCCGCCTTGGCCGTGCCCGCGCCCAATATGCCACCCACCAGCGCATGGGAACTGGAGGACGG
This sequence comes from Acetobacteraceae bacterium, assembly GCA_947446625.1. Classification (GTDB taxonomy): domain Bacteria; phylum Pseudomonadota; class Alphaproteobacteria; order Acetobacterales; family Acetobacteraceae; genus CAIMOR01. The sequence continues at coordinate 4,840 of CANFIE010000170.1, forward strand.
AATCCCCAACCCCCAGGTGATGAGGTTCCACACAATCGCCCCGCACAGCGCGCCGAAGATCACCTGCGCATCCACAATCTGCGCATTCACAATGCCGGTGCCAATGGTCTCCGCCACATGCAGGCCGAAGAACAGGAAGGCGATGAAGTTGAAGAAGGCCGCCCAGGCCACGGCGTATTGCGGCCGCAGCACGCGGGTTGAAACGATGGTCGCAATGGAATTCGCCGCATCATGCAGCCCGTTCAGAAAGTCGAACAGCAGCGCGATGCAGATGAGGCCGTAGAGCAGCGGCAGGGCCAGGGTGGTATCCATGATGCGGCTCAGACGTGCTCGACCACTATGCTCTCAATCGCCTCGGCGGCGTCGTCAAAGCGGTCCACCACCTTCTCCAGTTGGCCAAACACCTCGCGCACGGCAATGAAGCGCAGCGCATCCTCGGGCCTGGCGCGGCGGAACAGCTCGGTCACGCCCACATCATGAATGTCATCCGCCTGGCCTTCCACCAGCCGGATCTGTTCGCAAATCTCATTGATCCGGGGGGCATTCGTGCCCATCGCCGCCAACAGCGGCACGGCATCGCGCAGCAGCGCGGCGCAGCGCTCAATCGCCTCGCCCATCTCGCGCAATTCGGGGTCGAACTCGGTCACCTCAAACTGCACAATGGCCTTGGCCACCTTCTTCATCTGGTCAACCGTGTCGTCCATCCGGCCAATCAGGTTCTGAATGTCGCCACGGTCAAACGGCGTCACGAAGGTGCGGCGCACCGCCTGCACCACTTCGCGGGTTACCGCATCGGCGGCATCCTCAGCCGCCAGCACCCCGGCATAATGCCGCTGCACCGCCTCGCCGCCTTCCAGCATGGCGCGCAATTCCGCCGCCCCCTGCACCACGCAATCGGCGTGGCGGCAGAACATTTCAAAGAAGCGCTCTTCTCGTGGCAGCAAACGCCGAAACCAGCGAAACATGATCAGGCCCTCATATGCAGCGGCACCGCCCGAATCGAAGGCCGGGCGGCGCTGCTGTCATCTGTTTGTCTTATCATGCCCGATCCGCCACGCTGGCGCCATCGCGCAGCCCCGCGCAGCCCAAGGTTCAGCCATGCCCAGCCTCTCCCTCCTGGACCTCACCGCCCTCGGCGTCTTCCTCGCCTGCTGGATAGGCTACCCGGTGGTGGTGGACCGCGTGCCCCGCATCCAGGCCCGCAGCGTCATCGCCGCCATGGACGAACACCGCCGCCGCTGGATGCGCGCCATGCTGCTGCGCGACAACCGCATCGGTGACGTCAACATCATCGGCAACCTGATGAACTCCACATCCTTCCTGGCCAATACCGCCATCTTCATCCTGGGCGGCCTGCTGGCCATACTGGGCAGCCCGGAACTCGGCCAGCGCATCTTCGGCGCCCTGCCCTTCGCCGCCGCGCCGGACCGCGTGGGCTGGGAGCTGCGCGTGGCGCTGCTCGTCATCATCTTCATCCAGGCCTTCTTTGAACTCACCTGGGCGCTGCGCCAGTTCAACTATTGCAGCATCGTGCTGGGCAGCGTGCCCCCAGGCGCCGAGGGCGCCGAGAATCGCAGCCGGGCCGAAACCGCCGCCACCGTGGCCAACCGCGCCGCCCGCCACTTCAACACCGGGCTGCGCGCCTATTACTTCGGCCTGGCCGCCCTGGCCTGGATCATCCACCCCGTGGCCCTCATCGCCGCCAGCCTATGGGTGGTGAAGGAGTTGCACCGCCGCGAATTCCGCTCGGTGGTACTGGATGTGCTGCGCACCTGAATGACAAGACCGCGCAAATTGCCCCTACCGGTGCGGTGGCCCGTCCGGGGTTTGCGCGCCTGAATGAAAAGACCGCGCAAATTACCCCTGCCGGTGCGGTGGCCCGTCCGGGGTTTGCGCTACCCCTTTTCTATCCGGTCCAACTCAGCCCAAAACTCCTTGAACACCTGGGCGCGGACCATCCGGTCCACCTCGGAACTGCCGCCCCTGTCCGGGTGATACAGCCGGGCGAAGGCCAGCTTCGCCGCCCGGAACTTGGCCTGCCCGCCCGGCTCCGGCGCCGGCATGTTGATCACCACGGGCGGCGCCTCGCGCTGCTTCGCCTCATGTTCCAAATGCTGCCGCACGCGCGAGAGTTCCTGCTGCGCCGTGCCCAGCGCCAGGCGCAGGCTGGCCGCCTCGGCCCGCGCCGCGTCGCGCTGCGCCACCAGCGAATGCCCGGTCTGCCGCAGCCGGCTCACCGTGCCCTCCAACTCCTTGAGCCGGGCCTGCAAGCCGCCCAGCGCCGCTGCGGCAAAATCCCCACCCCGGGCCGCCGCCGGCCTGGCGCGCAAAAACCGCGGCCGCGCCGCCTGCTTCCAGCTTGCGGGCGCCAGAGCGTCCCAGCCCAGCGCCAGGGCGGCCATGGCGGTCATGCCCGCCGGCAACAGGGCAATGTCAAAAGCCATGCCCCTGCATGCCACGAAGCACCGCCGCGCCGCTACTCCCGCTCTATCCGCCGCAACTCGGCCCAATGCTCCTTGAACATTGCCACCCGCACGGCGCGTTCCAGCCCGCGCGCCACCACACGGTCCGGGTGAAAGCGCAGCGCAAAGGCCCGTTTGGCCAAGGCAAACCTATCCCGCGGCGCCGCCACCGGCTGCCGCACCTGCCGCAGCGCCAGGCGCAGCCGCGCCACCTCGGCGGTCAGGGCGGCAGCCCGCGCATCGGCATGCGCCAGACGATGCCGCGCCAGCCGCAACGGCGCCGCGCGCAAGGGCCTCGGCCCGCCGGGCAGCAGCCGCCGCAGCGCCTGCACGCCGCGCCACAGCAGCCAGCCCAGCGCCAGCATCACCCCAGCCAGCAGCACGCCCAGAACATGCACCATCGCCCACCCAGCATGGCGAGCCGATGGTTAAGGCTTACCCCGCCAGCGCCGCGCGGATCGCCGCCAGCGCGTCATCGGCCTTGTCGCCATCCGGGCCGCCGGCCTGGGCCATGTCGGGCCGCCCACCGCCGCCCTTGCCGCCCACCGCCGCCGCCGCCACGCGCACCAGCGCCACGCAGTCCGTCTTGCCCGGCGCGCAGGCCACCACAATGCTGGCCTTGCCCTCCGCGGTGCTCACCAGCGCCACCACCTCGGCGCTGCCGGCCTGCAAAATCGCTTCGGCTACGCCCTTCAGGTCACGCGCCGGCACTTCGCCCAGGTTGCGCAGCGCCACGGTCAGCCCACCGATCGTCTCGGCCTGCTGCGCCGCGCCGCCGGTCGCCA
>CANFIE010000171.1 GCA_947446625.1 Acetobacteraceae bacterium
ACCGCCACGGAACTGGCCGCCATGCCCAGCGCCAGCGCGCCCATCAGCTTGCCCGGCGGCACCAGGGTGCTGCCCATCCAGCCCCACAGGATGCGCCCCGGCACGGCCACCACCATGGCGGCGGAAAACACCATGCCGGCCAGGGTAAGGCTGTAGCCCAGCGCGGTGAGGTAGAGGATGAAGTAGCTGGTGAACACCGTTTGCAGCCCGTTGAAGGCGAAGCAGGCCAGCGACAGGTTGCGCAAATCCCGCGTGCCCAGCACCGAGGTGATGGTGGTCATGAAATCGGAGAAGTGGAATTGCCGGCTGGGGATGCGGTCGGCGTCGAATTCGCGCCGCATGGGTTGCAGCATGCAGGCGAAGACAATGCAGCCCATGGCCGCGATATGCAGCGCCCAGCGCCAGCCCAGCGCATGGGTAATGGCCGGCCCCAGCAGCCCGGCCAGCAGCAGCCCGGCGGGCACGGCGGTCTGCTTCAGGGAAAACACCAGCGGCGTGTAGCGCGCCGGGGAATAGCGCCCCAGCAGATGCGAACTGGCCGGGGTGGAAATGGCCGCGCCACCGCCACCGATGATGGCCGAGACGACGAACATCCACAGCGAGGAGGTGGCCGCCGAGGCCAGCCCGGCGCCGAGGAACACCAGGGCCAGCTGGCTCATGCGCAGCGCGCCGTAGCGGATGATGAAGCTGCCGCAGCCCAGTTGGAACACCAGCGCCGCCAGCGCCGCCATGCTGGTGTAGATGCCCACCCAGGCGGCATCCAGGTTGAGTTCCAGGATGATGGCCGGGGCAATGACCGAGGGCAGGTTGCGCCCCAGCGCGGCGAAGGTTTGCTGGGTGAACATGGCGCCGAGCGCGAGCAGCAGCATCTGCATGGGGCGGCTGAGGCGCATGGGGCAAAGGCCTGTTGTTGAACCTGGACGACGCCATGGGATGGCACGGGCCGCCCAATGGGGCAACATGGCGCCATGCCGAATACCGCCGCCACCACCAATCCGCTGCTGCTGCCCTGGGCCACGCCCTTTGGCATGCCGCCGTTCGACCTCATTCGCCCCGAGCATTTCGCCCCGGCCTTCGATGCCGCCATGGCCGCGCACCTCGCTGAGGTGGCGGCAGTGGCCGAGGACCCGGCGCCGCCCGGCTTCGCCAATACCATGCTGGCGCTGGAAGGCGCCGGCCGGGCGCTGGACAGGGTGCGCAGCGTGTTCTCCAACCTGGTTAGCAGCCAGGCCAGCGAAGCCATGCAGCAGGTCGAGCGCGACTACGCCCCCAAGCTGGCGCGGCACCGCAGCGCGGTGGTGCTGAACCCCGGCATTTTCGCCCGGGTGGCGGCGCTGTACGCCAGCCGCACCGCGCTGGGCCTGGAGCCGGACCAACTGCGCCTGCTGGAGCGCACCCATACCGGGCTGGTGCGCGCCGGCGCGGCGCTGGGCGAGGCCGAGCGGGCACGCATGGGCGAGATTGCCGCCCGTCTGGCCACCCTGCACACCGCCTTTGGCCAGAACGTGCTGGCCGATGAAAACGACTGGCAGATGCCGCTGACCGAGGCCGAACTGGACGGCCTGCCCGGCTTTGCCCGCGAGGCGGCCCGCGAAGCCGCCAAGGAACGCGGGCTGGACGGCTATGTGATCACCCTGGCGCGGTCCTCGGTGGAGCCTTTCCTGGTGTTCTCCGCCCGGCGAGACCTGCGCGAGCGGGCCTGGCGCGCCTGGGCGGCGCGCGGCACCAGCCCCGGCGCCCGCGACAACCGGCCCTTGATCCGCGAGATTTTGGCGCTGCGGGCCGAGCGCGCCCGGCTGCTGGGCCATGCCGACTTCGCCGACTGGCGCCTGGCCGACAACATGGCCGGCAGCGCGGCGGCGGCCGAGGCACTGCTACGCGAAGTATGGGCCCCCGCCCGCGCCCGGGCCGAGGCCGAGCGCGAGGAGTTGGCCGCCCTGGCCCGCGCCGCCGGGCATAACGAGGCGATTGAAGCCTGGGACTGGCGCCACTGGGCCGAGCAGGCTCGCCGCGCCGCGCATGACGTGGATGAGGCGGCGCTGAAGCCGTATTTCGCCCTGGAAGCCATGCTGGCGGCGCTGTTTCACACCGCCGAAAGACTGTTCGGCGTGCGCTTCGTGGAACGCCCCAGCCTGCCGCTCTACCACCCGGATGTGCGCGGCTTTGAGATGCTGGACGCCGCCGGCACGCATCGCGGGCTGTTTCTGCTGGATAGTTTCGCCCGTTCCGGCAAACGCTCCGGCGCCTGGATGAGCAGCTACCGCGTGGCCGAGAGTTTTGCGGGTGTGGTCACGCCGATCATCGTCAACAACAACAACATTGCCAAGGCGACGCCCTCGCTGCTCTCCTTCGATGAGGCGCGCACGCTGTTCCATGAATTCGGCCATGCCCTGCACGGGCTGCTGAGCACGGCGCGCTATCCCTCGCAAAGCGGCACCGCCGTGCTGGCGGATTTCGTCGAATTCCCCAGCCAGGTGCTGGAACACTGGTTCACCGTGCCCGAGACGCTGCGGACCTATGCCCGGCATGTGGAAACCGGCGCGGCGCTGCCCGAGGATGTGTTGCAGCGGCTGCTCGCCTCCCGCAACCACGGCCAGGGTTTTGCTACCGTGGAGTTTGTCTCCTCGGCGCTGATCGACCTGGCGCTGCACACCCACCCGACGCCCGAGGCGTTGGAGTTGGAAAGCTTCGAGCGCGAATTCCTGGCCGAATTGGGCATGCCGGATGCGGTGGGGCTGCGGCACCGGCCGGCGCATTTCCAGCATCTGTTCGCGGGTGGCGGCTATGCGGCGGGGTACTACGCCTACATGTGGGCCGAGGTGCTGGACGCCGACGCCTTCGACGCCTTCGAGGAAGCCGGCGACCCCTTCGCCCCCGCCCTGGCCGCCGGGCTGCGCGCGATTTTCGAGGCCGGCGACACCCAGGACCCCATGGCGCTGTATGTGGCCTTTCGTGGCCGCCCGCCCGCCGTGGCGCCGCTGCTGCGGCACCGCGGCTTGCTAGGTTAGCCCTTCGCGGGCTTGCCACCGAAGCCCGGCGCCTGCTTCAGGGCGTCGGTGGTGTCGAAGTCGCGCAACACCGCGTCATCGGCCATCTCCACCTCCACCACGCGGTCGGCATGCTTGCCGGCCAAGTGGCGGGCGCCGACATCGCCGGTGATCTGCATCATCTCGGGCAGAAACTCGCAGGCCCAGAGCATCGGGTTGCCCTGCTTGCCCCGGAAGGTCGGCATCACAATGGCGCGGCCCTCCACCGGGTCGAAATTCGCCATCAGCCGGTCGATCATCGCGCCGGTCACCAGCGGCATGTCGCCCAGGCACACCACCACGCCTTCCACATCGGCCGGCAGCGCGGCCAGCCCGGCCTTGAGGCTGGAGGACAGCCCCTCGGCATAGCCCTCGGCATGCGCGAATTGCACCGGGCGGCCGGAGAGTGCCTGCTCCACCCGCTCACCTTCATGCCCCGTTACCACCACAATGGGCCGGGCGCGGCTGGAGAGCACGTTCTCCACCACCCGCGTCACCATCGCCAACCCGTTGTCGTCCTGCACCAGCAGCTTGTTCAGCGGCGCCATGCGGCGGCTGCGGCCGGCGGCCATCACCAGCGCGGCAATCTTCGGCGCCCGGCGCGGCGCGGCGCCGGAAGCAACCCCGCTGGCCACCTTGGCGCGGGGCAGCGGGCGCACGTCGATTTCCTTCAGCAGCCCGCCCACGCCCAGGCCCATGATGTCCTTCGGCGTCACCTTCAGCCCGGCGAACAACCGCTGCATCACCCAGTCCACCCCGTTCAGCTTGGGGGAGCGGGCGCAGCCGGGCAGCACCAGCGCCGGAATCTCGTCAATCCGGCCAATGCAGATCAGGTTGCCGGGGTCCACCGGCATGCCGAAATGCTCAATCACGCCGCCGGCCCGCACAATGGCGGCGGGGCCAACGTCGCGGCGGTCCACCACCGCGCTGGCGCCGGCAATCAGCAGCATCTGCGCGCCCTGGCGGCGCAGCCGGGTCAGCGCATCGCTCAGCGGGCCGGTTTCATGCCGGCAGCGTTCCACCGGCAGCAGCGTGCCGCACAGATTCTCCACCCGCGCCTGGGTCGCCTCCACCGCGCCTTCCATGACGCTTTCCTTGATCCCCGGCAGCTCGGTCAGCACCAGGCCAACCTTCAGCGGCTGGAACGGGCGCAGCTCCAGCGCGGAGGGGCATTGGCGCACCAGCGCCTCGGCCACTTCCAGCACCGGGCCGGGCACGGCGAAGGGGATAACCTTGATGGTCGCCACCATCTCCTTCGTGCCCACCGGGGTGAAGGCGGGCAGGGTGGCGACGGTCAGGCTTTCGTCCAGCGCGTTCAGCCGGTTGATGATGCCGGCATTCACCACCAGCAGCCCGGCGCTTTCCGCAAACAGGTTCACCCGCCCGGTGGCGGCGCGGCTGCGGGCCAGCAGCGGCACGGTCAGAGCGCGGGCCAGCCGGTCGGCGGCCTCGTCCTCGGGCACGTCGCCGGCTTCCAGCATGGCGGCCACCACCTCACGCAGGCCGGCGGCCTGCATGGCGGCAATGGCGGCTTCGTCCAGCACCGTGCCCTTCTTGAACACCTTGTTGGCGTGGTTGGCGCCCAGCCGCACGGTATGGGCCAGAATGGCGCCACGCGCCTCGGCAAGCGGGGTGGGGCCGAAGATCATGCCGAAACAGCGGCCCGCACGCGGCTGCCCAGCGCGGCGCCACGCCGCACGGCCACAACCTCGGCAATGATGGAAAGCGCGATCTCGGCCGCGGTCACGGCGCCGATATCCAGCCCCACCGGAGATTTGATCCGCCCCAGCGCCTCGGCGCCATGGCCCAATTCGGTCAGCCTCTCCACCCGCTTGGCATGGGTGCGGCGGCTGCCCAGCGCGCCGATGTAGAAAGCGTCGGACTTCAACGCCACGTCCAGTGCCGGGTCGTCCAGCTTGGGGTCATGGGTCAGCGTCACCACGGCGGTGCGGCTGTCGGGCGCCAGTTCCGCCATGGCGTCGTCGGTCCATTCATGAATCAGCGTAATGCCCGGGAAGCGGTCCGCCGTGGCCCAGGCCCGGCGCGGGTCCACCACCGTGACGGCAAAGCCCAGCGGCTGCGCCATGGGCACCAGCGCCTGGGCAATGTGGACAGCGCCCACAATGATCAGCCGCAGCGCCGGATTGTGCGGATGCACGAACCAGGCGGCGCCTTCATACTCCAGGTTCTGCGCCGCATCGTCGCGCAGGGCGGTGCGGGCGGCCTCGGCCAGCGGGGCGGGGGCTTCGTCCTGCGGCCACAGAATCTGCACGCCATCGGTCAGCCGGGTCAGCAGGGCCACCGGCTTTTTCGCCGCCTGGGCCGCCTGCAACCGGGCGAGGATTTCCGCCTTCACGCCAGTTTCTCCACAAACACCTTCACCTTGCCACCGCAGGCCAGGCCCACTTCCCAGGCGCGTTCGTCGGTAATGCCAAAGTCCAGCAGCTGCGGCGTGCCGCTGGCCATGGTCTGCTTCGCGGCGTCAGCCACGGCGCCTTCAATGCAGCCGCCCGAGACACTGCCGGCCAGCTTGCCGCTGGCGGTCAGCGCCAGCCGGCTGCCGGGCGGGCGCGGGCTGCTGCCCCAGGTCTGTACCACCGTGGCCAGGGCCACATCCTCGCCAGCGGCGCGCCAGGCGGCGGCGGTGGCCAGGATATCGTCGGAAACGTCGCTCATGCCGCCATCCTCCGGTTTATGCCGCGCTCGCTCAGGGATGCCACGAGTTCGCGCAGGCTTGCGAGATTATGCACCGGGCGGAATTCGTCCACATGGGGCAGCATGGCCCGGATACCCTGTGATCTGGGCTGGAAGCCGTCAAAGCGCAACAGTGGGTTGAGCCAGACCAGCCGCCGGCAGGATTTTCGCAGCCTTTCCGTGGCTTCGGCCAGCCCTTCGGCGCCCTGGCGGTCCAGCCCGTCGGTGATCAGCAGCACCACGGCGCCCTGGCCCAGCACCCGGCGGGACCAATGCTGGTTGAACAGCGCCAGCGATTCGCCAATGCGGGTGCCGCCGGACCAGTCGGGCACAATGTGGCTGACCATCTCGAAGGCCACCTCGGCATCCCGGGCGCGCAGCTGGCGCGTCACATTGGTCAGCCGGGTGCCGAACAGGAAGGAATGCACCCGGTCCCGGTCGTTGGTGACGGCATGCAGGAAGTGCAGCAGCACCTGGGCGTAGCGCGACATGCTGCCGGAAATATCGCACAGCGCCACCAGCGGCGGCGGCCGGGTGACGCGCCGGCTGCGCGCCAGCGAGAGAATTTCCCCGCCCTGGTGCAGGCTGGCGCGGATGGTGGCGCGCAGATCCACCCTTGGCCCGCTGGGGTCTGGCCGGAAGCGGCGGGTCGGCCGGGCATCCAGCGGCAACACCAGCTTGCGGATTTCAGCCTTGGCCTGGTTGATCTCGGTGGCCGACATCGCCTCGAAATCCATCGCCTGCAGGCGCTCGCGGTCGCTGACCGTCATGGTCATGTCAACCGGCGGCTTTTCCTCCTCGGGCTTTGGCGGCGGCGGCGGGGCTTTTGGCGGCGTCATGGCCTCGGCCACGCGGCGGCTGGCGGCGGGCGGCTTGGCGCGCTCCTTCATGCCGCCTTCCAGGGCGTCCATGGCAGCGGCGTGTTTCGCGGCTTCGGGGTCGCGCCAGAACAGCAGAAAAGCCTGGTCGAAGACCTCAAAATGCTCGCGCTTGTGCACCATGGTGGCGCGCAGCGCGGCATGGACCTGGCGGCGGTCGCCAATATCCACCGCGCCCAGGGCTTCCAGCGCGGCGAAGGTTTCGCTGGGGCCAACCCCCAGCCCGGTGCGGCGCAGCAGCCGGCCAAAGGCCAGCAGGTTCTGCGCCAGCGCGCCGCCACCCGCCCCGGCGCCCGCCACCGTGGCGGCGAACATGGAGGAAAACTCGCTCACGGCTTCTGCCGGAACGGGAAGGAGAGGGTGAAGGCCCCCACCGCGGCGCCCGCCACCAGCCAGGTGGCCGCCGCGCCTTCGCCCAGCACGGCGCTGACGATGACCACGCCGACGAACCCCCCGATGACGGCAGCCAGGGCGGGCTTCAAACCGTCTTCGCCTCGGCCACCAGCTTGGCGGCGGCTTCGCCCTTCAGCTTGGCGATGTCGTCCTGGTACTTCAGCAGCACGCCGAGCGTCTCATCCACCATGCCGGGTTCCAACTCATGCGCGTCCAGCGCCGCCAGCGCCGCCGCCCAGTCGATGGTCTCGGCCACGCCCGGCAGCTTGAAGTAGTCGCCAGCGCGCAGCTTCTGCACAAAGGCCACCACCTGCGCGCTCAGATGCTCCGGCACCTGCGGGGCGCGCAGCTTGAGGATGGCGCGTTCGCGGGCGGCGTCGGGGTAGTCCACCCAGTGGTACAGGCAGCGGCGGCGGATGGCGTCGTGCACCTCTCGGGTGCGGTTGCTGGTGATGATCACCACCGGCGGCGTGGCAGCCTTGATGGTGCCCAGCTCCGGCACGGTGATCTGATAATCGGCCAGGATTTCCAGCAGGAAGGCCTCGAAGGGCTCATCCGCGCGGTCCAACTCGTCAATCAGCAGCACCGCCGGCTCTCCGGTCAGGGCCTGCAACAGCGGGCGTTCCTGCAGAAAGCGCCGGTCGTAGATGCCGCGCTCCACCGCCTCGCGGTCGGCGGCCTCGCCACTGGCTTCCGCCAGCCGAATGCTCATCAACTGCCGGGCGTGGTTCCACTCATAGGCCGCCGCCGAAAGGTCCAGGCCGTCATAGCATTGCAGCCGCACCAGCCGGCGCGGCAGCTCTTTCGCCAGAACTTTTGCTATTTCGGTCTTGCCTGTCCCCGGCTCGCCTTCCAGGAACAGGGGCCGGCCCATCTTCAGCGCCAGATGTACCGTGGTGGCCAGGGCCTTGTCGGCCACATAGCCACCATCGGCCAGCATCTGGCGCGTGGCCTCAACGGTGCTGGGCAGGCTCACAGGAACATCAGCGCGGCCATGGCGGCGCAAATGCCAATGCCGGCCCAGGCCACCAGCGGAATGCCCAGCGGCGCCAGCCCGGCGGCAATGGCCAGC
>CANFIE010000172.1 GCA_947446625.1 Acetobacteraceae bacterium
CGCTCCGCGTGGGCCGCGCCGCCCGCGCCCGACCGGCGGCGGCTGATTCCGCTGGTTGAACTGCCTGCCGCCGGGCCGCTGGCCTGGCTGGTGGGCGCCGCGCTGGTGGCCGGGTTGGCGCGGGGGTTTTCCGGCTTTGGTGCCGGGCTGATCTTCATGCCGTTGGCGGCCGCGGCCCTGGGTATGCGGTTGGCCGCGCCCTTGATGCTGCTGCTGGAATTGCTGGCCATTGCCAGCCTGGTGCGTGGCGCCTGGCCGGTGGCGCCGAAGCGCGAGGTGGGACTGCTATGCCTGGGCCTGGCGCTGGGTACGCCGCTGGGCATTTGGGTGCTGGCCACCGCCGATGCGCTGGCGCTGCGCTGGGGCGTGGCCGTTGTCATCATCTTACTGCTCGGGCTGGTGATGTCGGGCTGGCGGCTGCGTGGGGTGCAGGGGCCGGCGGTGCCGGTGGCCTTTGGCACGGTGGGTGGCATTCTGGCGGGCATTGCCACCATCAGCGGGCCGCCGGCCATGGCGTATCTGCTGGGGCGGGAGATGCCGAAGCGCGAGATGCGCGCCATCTTCAACCTTTATCTCTCCGCCGGAGACCTGTTTGCCCTGGCCGGGTGTTTGGCCGCCGGGCTGGTGGGCTGGGCGGTGGTGGGGCCGCTGCTGGTAACTGGGCCGCTGTATGGGTTTGGCATCTGGGCGGGCAGCCGGATGTTCGGGCTGGCCAGTGAATTGACGTTTCGGCGCATTTGCTACGTGTTGATCGCCGCTGCGGCCTTGCTCAGTTTGCCGATCTGGGATGGCATGCGCGGGTAGGGAGCCCGACGCATGTACAGCACCGATTTCAAAGGCCTGACCTTCCACGACGCGGTGCCGCGTTTCCGCGAGGGGAGCGACACGCCGCGCGCCTTTCTGGAGCGCTGCCTGGAGACGATCGCCGCCCGTGAGCCGGTGGTGCAGGCCTTCGCCGCCATGAATGCCGAAACCGCCCGGGCTGCAGCCGATGCCAGCACGGCCCGCTACAAGGCGGGGCAGGCGCTTTCCCCGATTGATGGCATGCCCATGGGCATCAAGGACCTGCTGGAGACGCGGGAGATGCCGACGCAGATGGGCTGCGAGGCGTACAAGGGCAACTTCCCCAAGCGCGACAATGCCGCCGTGACAGCGCTGCGCCAGGCGGGGGCGGTTATTCTGGCCAAGACGGTGACGGCGGAGATTGGTGGCAGCCATCCGGGGCCGACCACCAACCCGTGGAATGCGCGGCATACGCCGGGTGGGAGTTCCTCGGGGAGTGCGGCGGCGGTGGCGGCGGGGTTCATGCCGGCGGCCATTGGCACCCAGGTGGGCGGCAGCATCATTCGGCCTGCGGCCTATTGCGGCAATGTGGCGCTGAAGCCGAGCCAGGGCGGGCTGAATCGCGGCGAACGCATGGCGACCAGCATGAGCACCCATGGCCCGCACGCCAATTGCCTGGAGGATATGTGGGCGGTGGCGATTGAGATTGCCACGCGGGCCGGCGGGGACCGGGGTTGCATTGGACTGCAAGGGCCGCTCAGCACGCCGGAGCCGGTGAAGCCGGCGCGCGTGCTGGTGATGGAAGGCGAGGGCTGGGCCGGGATTGATGCCGCCAGCCATGGCGCCTTCGCCGCGCTGCTGGCGCAACTGAAGGGCTTGGGCGTGGAGGTGCTGCGCCGGGGCGACAACCCGGCCTTTGAGCGGTTTGAGCAGGGCATTGCCCAGGCGCGTGCCGTGGCGAATGCCATCACGGGCTGGGAGAATCGCTGGAACACCCGCAACCTGGTGGATCTGAACCCCGGTGGGGTCAGCGCTCGGGCCCTGGCCACGCTGGCGGCGGCGGAGAAGATGACGCCGGATGACTACTACACCCGGCTGGCGCAGCGCGATGCGGCGCAGGCGGCGCACAGGGCGCTGGCGCCGATGGTGGATGCGGTGATCAGCTTTGCCTGCCCCGGCCCGGCCCCGGTGTGGGAAGGCGACAAGCCCGGCCAGCCCCTGGCGGCGCGGCCCACCGGAGACAGCGTGATGAACACGCCGAGCAGCATGCTGTTTGCACCTGTGGTGACGCTGCCGCTGCTGGCGGTGGGCGGCTTGCCGGTGGGCGTGCAGGTGATGGGCCTGCCGCAGCAGGATGCCCGGGTGGTGGCGCTGGCGCGCTGGCTGCAGGGCGCGCTGACGCCAGTGAGCGTGTAGCTTTGGGTTATCGCGCCGGCATGGTTGGCATGTTCGGCGCGATGCTCATGGCCACGCTGCGTTCATCCATGCGCGGCTGATGCGTCAGGCCGCGCCGATGCGCCCAGACATTCACGTATTGCAGCAGTTGGATCATCGGTTCATGCGCGGCGTAGTAGGCCACGGCTTCATGCCAGATCGCCTCGCGGGCCGCCTCGTTCATGGTGGCGGCGCCGCGGGTGAGGAAGCTGTCCAGCACCGGGTTTGAATGGCGGGTCATGTTGCCGGCGCCGGTCAGCTTTTCACGGTCGTAGGTGGCGACGATGCTGAGCAGGTAGTTGCTGCCCTCGCCGGTGCTGCTGCCCCAGGCGCCCAGTTGCATGCCGAATTCCTGCCGGGTGCGGCGCGGCACGAAGCCGGCGAAGGGCAACGATTCCACCTGGGTACGCACGCCAATGCGCGTCCACATCTGCGCCACGGCCTGGGCGATTCGGCTGTCATTCGGCCAGCGGTCGCTGGGGGTGGAGAGGGTGAGGCGGAAGCCCTCGGGGAAGCCGGCTTCGGCCAGCAGGCGGCGGGCGGCCTCAGGGTTGAAGGCGGGCGGGCGGATGGCCGGGTTGTAGCCAAAGGCGCCCACCGGCAGCCATTGCGCGGTTGCCACGGCGGCGCCTTCCATCACGCGTTCCACCAGCAAATCCCGGTTGATGGCCTGGGAGAGCGCGTGGCGGACGCGCTCATCGAGGAAGGGGTTGCGGGGCAGGGGCGTGCCGGCATTGTCGGTAACGCCCGGCACCGGGCCGGTGCGGGAATAGTCGGGCGAGAGGAAGACGGTGCGGACGCTGGGCACTTGAGTGACCACCAGGCGCGGGTCGCGGCGCAGGCGCTCAAGGTCTGAGGTGGCGATCTGTTCGATGATATCGACATCGCCGGCCAGCAGGGCTGCGGTGCGGCCGGCGTCATTGGTCAGGAAGCGGATTTTGACCTGTTGCCAGGGCTGCGGGCGCCAGTCATGCGGGTTGCGGGCCAGGTCCAGGCTTTCGCCGTTGCGGTGGCTGGTGAGGCGGTACGGCCCGGTGCCGATTGTGGCCCGGCCGCTGTTGAAATCCTCGGTGCTGGCGCCTTCGGCGGCGTGGCGGGCGATGATGCCGACCGAGGCAAGGTCCAGCGGCAGCAGCGGGTGCGGCTGGTGGGTGTGGATGCGCAGCGTGTGCGGGTCCAGCACCTCCACCCGGGCGATGGCGCGGAGATAGCCGAAGAAACCGCCCGGGCTGTTGGCCACGGTGGGAACGCGTTGGAAGGTGAAGACCACGTCCTCGGCGGTGAAGTCGCGGCCGTCATGCCACTTCACGCCGCGGCGCAGCTTGAACTCCCATTCGGTGTCGCTGACGGCGCGGTAGCTTTCAGCCAGCGAGGGGTAGGGGCGGGCCAGGGCGTCGCGTTCCACCAGGCGGTCGAAGATGTGCATGGCTGCCGCGTTGTTGGGCACCATGTTGTGGTAGTGCGGGTCCAGGCTGGTGACCACGGCGGCGTTGCCGATGGTGAGGGTTTGCGCCATGGCGCCAAGCGGCGCGAGCAGCAGCAGCGCAAGGGCGGCAAGGCGCATGAACAGAAACTCCCGGGGTTTTGCGGGAAGTATAGGCTGAAGGCGGCGCGCATGAAAAACCCCGCCGTGGCGGGTGCCAGGCGGGGTTTTTGTTTTGTGGCGCCCCGGCCCTGCGGGCGGGGCGCGATGCGGCAGGCTCAGCCCTGGCGTTCCACCATCATCTGCTTGATCTTGCCGATGGCTTCGGCCGGGTTCAGCCCCTTCGGGCAGGTCCGCGTGCAGTTCATGATGGTGTGGCAGCGGTACAGCCGGAAGGGGTCTTCCAGGTTGTCCAGGCGCTGGCCGGTGGCTTCGTCGCGGCTATCGGCAATCCACCGATAGGCCTGCAACAGGATTGCCGGGCCCAGATAGCGGTCGCCATTCCACCAGTAGCTGGGGCAGGAGGTGGAGCAGCAGAAGCACAGGATGCATTCCCACATGCCGTCCAACTGGGCGCGTTCCTCCTTGGACTGCTTGCGCTCCTCATCCGGAGGCGCGGCAGTGTCGGTCTGCAGCCAAGGCTCGATGCTGCGATACTGCGCGTAGAGCTGCGACAGGTCGGGCACCAGGTCCTTCACCACCGGGAGGTGCGGCAGCGGGCTGATCTTGCAATCGCCCTTCACATCCTCAATCGGCTTCAGGCAGGCCAGGGTGTTCAGCCCGTCGATGTTCATGGCGCAGGAGCCACAGATGCCCTCGCGGCAGGAACGCCGGAAGGTCAGCGTTGTGTCCACCTCGTTCTTGATCTTGATCAGCGCGTCCAGAACCATGGGACCGCACTTGTCGAGGTCAACCTCATAGGTGTCCTGCGTCGGGTTGGCGCCGGTATCCGGGTCCCAACGGTAGATCTTGAACGACTTGACCTTCTTGGCGCCCTTTTCGGCCTTGAAGGTCTTGCCACGGCCAACGGTGGAGTTGGCGGGAAGCTTGAATTCAGCCATCGGTCTGTCCTGCCTTCTCTCTCTTAGTAAACGCGGGCCTTGGGCGGGAAGACCTGCACTTCATTCGTCAGGGTGCGCATCTTCACGTCGCGGTAGTCCAGCGAGATCGCATAGTTGTCGTCCATGCGCGCCAGGGTGTGCTTCATCCAGTTCACGTCATCACGGTCCGGATAGTCTTCCTGGGCGTGGGCGCCACGGCTTTCCTTGCGGGCATCGGCACCGTGCATGGTGGTGAGCGCATTGCCGATGAGGTTGTCCAGCTCCAGGGCTTCCACCAGGTCGCTGTTCCAGATCAGGCTGCGGTCGGCCACGCGGATGTCAGAGTAACCAGCGGCCACCTTGTCGATCTTCTGCACGCCTTCGCGCAGCAGTTCCGAGGTGCGGTAAACCGCTGCGTGTTCCTGCATGGCGCGCTGCATGTTCAGGCGCAGGTCGGAAACGCTGGTGCCGCCCTTGGCGTTGCGGACGCGGTCGAAGCGGTCCAGCGACTTCTGCCCGGCATTGGCCGGCAGCGGCGGCTGGGTGGCGCCCGGCTTCACGATCTCGGCGGCGCGGATGGCGGCGGCGCGGCCGAACACCACGAGGTCGAGCAGGGAGTTGGTGCCGAGGCGGTTGGCGCCGTGCACGCTGACGCAGGCGGCTTCACCCACGGCCATCAGGCCGCGCACCACCTTGTCCTGGTCCTTGGCTGTCGCGGCCAGAACCTCGGTGTGGATGTTGGTGGGGATGCCGCCCATGTTGTAGTGGACGGTCGGGAGCATCGGGATCGGCTCCTTGTTCACGTCCACGCCGGCGAAGATCTTCGCGGTCTCGGAGATGCCGGGCAGGCGCTCATGCAGGATGGCGGCGCCCAGGTGCTCCAGGTGGAGGTGGATGTGGTCCTTGTGCGGACCCACGCCACGACCTTCGCGGATTTCCATGGACATGGCGCGCGAGACGACGTCTCGGCTGGCCAGGTCCTTCGCGGTCGGGGCGTAACGCTCCATGAAGCGCTCGCCCTGCGAATTGGTCAGGTAGCCGCCTTCACCGCGGGCGCCCTCGGTCACGAGGCAGCCCGAGCCATAAATGCCGGTGGGGTGGAACTGGACGAACTCGTTGTCCTGCAAGGGCAGGCCGGCGCGCAGCACCATGCCGCCGCCGTCACCCGTGCAGGTGTGGGCGCTGGTGCAGGAGAAATAGGCGCGGCCATAGCCGCCGGTGGCCAGCACAACCTGCTGCGCCCGGAAGCGGTGCATGGTGCCGTCTTCCAGGTTCCAGGCCATCACGCCCCGGCACACGCCCTCGTCGTCCATGATGAGGTCGAGCGCGAAGTATTCCACGAAGAACTCGCAGTTATGCTTCAGGCTCTGCTGGTACAGGGTGTGCAGCAGCGCATGGCCGGTACGGTCGGCCGCGGCGCAGGCCCGCATGGCGGGCTCCTTGCCGTAATGCGTCATGTGGCCGCCGAAGGGGCGCTGGTAGATCTTGCCATCCTCGGTGCGGCTGAACGGCATGCCGAAATGTTCAAGTTCGATGATCGAGGGCGCGGCCTCGCGGCACATGTACTCGATGGCGTCCTGGTCGCCGAGCCAGTCCGACCCCTTCACGGTGTCGTACATGTGCCAGCGCCAGTCATCCTCGCCCATGTTGCCCAGCGCGGCGCCAACGCCGCCCTGCGCCGCCACGGTGTGGCTGCGGGTGGGGAAAACCTTGGTGATGCAGGCGGTCTTCAGCCCGGCAGCGCCCATGCCGAAGGTGGCGCGCAGGCCGGCACCGCCGGCACCCACAACAACCACGTCGTAGGTGTGGTCCACAATCCGGTAAGCGCCCCGGGACGGGCTGGTGATGGCATTCATCGCGGTGATCTTTCCTGTTCCCGGTTGCTCAATCAATCGCCAGGCCGAGCACGCAGAGCGTGGCCAGCAACCCGACCAGCCAGCAGATGGCCTTGACCAGCAGAATGCCAACCAGCTTGCTGGTCTCGGACTTCGCATAATCTTCGATCACCACCTGCAGGCCGGCCGCGGTGTGGTGGAAGGTGGCGAAGATGAGCGCCAGCAGCAGCACGGCGTTCCACGGCAGGCCCACCCACAGGGCGGCCTGTTCGTAGCTGGCATGCGCCAGCACGGTTACCGCCGAGATGGCGAACCAGATGGTGAGCGGCAGCAGCGCCATGGCGGTAACGCGCTGCATGAACCAATGATGGGTGCCGCCACGGGCCGAGCCCAGGCCGCGCACGCGGCCGAGCGGGGAGCGGAGGATGGTGGTGGTGGGTTGCTGGGCCATGGTCGCCTCAGAGGTTCGCGTTGATCTGGGCGGTGATGAACTCAACCGCGCCCGGAATGGCCGGCAGCCAGGTGATGATGCTGAGCACCGCGGTGCCAATGAACACCGCCCAGCCCGAGCGATACATTGCGGGGATGCTGAAGCCGCGGCCGATATCCCAGTTGATGTGCCGGAGGCCGGCCAGGGTGTGGTACCAGGCCGCCACGGTCATGCCGACCAGCACCAGCTGGCCGATGGGATGCGCGAAAGCGGCGCGGGCGGTGGCATAGGTCTCGGGCCCCAGGGCCAGGGCCAGGAGCCAATACACCACCAGCAGAATGCCGAAGGACCAGACCACACCGGTGATGCGGTTGAGGATGGAGGAGAAGCTCGACATCTGCAGCATGTCGTACACTTGCAAATGCGGCGAGAGCGGCCGGCGAACGGTGGTGCCATCCGTGCGGCGGCCAATCATCGCCGCCTCGCGCGAATCCTGCATGCTCGACATTCTCATCAACTCCAACCCGAGGGCGCGACGCGCCCGTCGCTGCGCCCTCTTCTATGGTGCTGTATGCCAAAGCGTCAATTGCACCACGGGGGCTGGAGGGGCCGGAATTGGCCCAGGACGGCAATTTCCGCGCCCTTCAGCCCGCCAACAGCGCAATAAAGCTGGGGGTGGCCGATTCGGGCGGGGCCGCCGCGAGCACCGCAAGGGCATCATTGAAGAAGCCGCAGAAGGCGTCGGCGTGCAGGTGGCGGGCGTCTCGGCGGGTTTGCACCAGGCCCCAGTCGGGGTCGCTTGGCATGGGGCGCAGGCTGCCGGCGTTGTAGGCAATGGCCACCAAAGGCGGGTCGAACCCGGTACTGCCCAGGGCCTGCTGGCGGATCATGGCCGCGCCGGCGGCCAGCGAGGTGGCGGGTTGCAGCAGGGCGGCACGGTCCAATGACGGGTCATGCAGCACGGCGCGGGCGGTGCTGAGCAGGGTTTGCATCAGGCCGGGCGAGACGCGGGCGGGGGTGGCGGCGTCGCTGATGTAGCCGGGTTCCTGGCGCAGCGCTTCGGCCTGGCCGCCGCTTTCGGTGCAGGCGGTGGCAAGCAG
>CANFIE010000173.1 GCA_947446625.1 Acetobacteraceae bacterium
CAGATCCTCGGCCGCCGGCATGGTGAAGTTGAACGGGCTTGCCGTATCGGAAAGTTCCGCCTGCAAATCCAGAAAGCCCGAGCCCGGAATATGCGCCTGCTCATAATCCGGCCGGCCGCTGCCCACCCGATAGGGCCGGCCCGTGCCGGTTTCGTACAGCAGATAGGTGGTGCAATCGAACACCCGCAACCCCGGCTCACCGGCATGCGCCGCCAGCCAGGCGGTATCCACAATGGCTTCGGGGTAGGCGTAGCTGGCGCGGCCTTGCATCGGCTTGTCCTTCTGGCGGGCAGCAATGGCCCGTTTTGCGTGCAGGCCAGCTTCAACCGCCCGCAACGCCGGCGCAAGCCGGGCGCATTCCCCCTGGCCGCACCGCGCCCGCCTTGCCACCATGCCGGCCACGCCGCCCGCAGGAGCCTACCGCATGTCCTCACCCGCCCCTTGGCCGCAGCCCATGGATGGCATCGTCACGCCGCGCTTCGCCGGCCCGGTTACCTTCATGCGCCTGCCGCAGGTCGAGGATACCAGCAGCCTCGATATCGCCCTGCTCGGCGTGCCCTTCGACCTTGGCACCACCAACCGCGCCGGCGCCCGCCACGGCCCGCGTGAAATCCGCAACATGTCCGCCATCATCCGCCGCGTGCACCCCGCCACGGGCATGGAACCCTGCCGGCTCTGCCGCGTGGCCGATGCCGGCGACACGCCCACCAACCCCGCCGACCTGATGCAGTCGCTCGAGATGATCGAGCAGCGCGTGGCGGAAATCCGCAACCACGGCACCTGGACCCTGGCGCTGGGCGGCGACCACCTGATCTCGCTGCCCATCCTGCGCGGCATCGCCCGCGCCACGCCCGGCTTCACCCCGCTCGGCATGGTGCATTTCGACGCGCATTCCGACACCACCGACAGCTATTTCGGCGGCATGCGCTACACCCATGGCACGCCCTTCCGCCGCGCCATTGAGGAAGGCCTGCTGGACCCGAAGCGCGTGGTGCAGATCGGCATTCGCGGCTCGCTCTATTCGCCCGAGGACATGGACTGGGCCGCATCGGTCGGCGTCCGCATCATCAAGATCGAGGAGTTCGAGAGCCTGGGCGTGGAAGCCACCATCGCCGAGGCCCGCCGCGTGGTGGGCGACGCCCCGGCCTACCTCACCTTTGATGTCGACAGCCTCGACCCCGCCTTCGCCCCCGGCACCGGCACGCCCGAGATTGGCGGCCTGACCCCACGCGAAGCGCAACGCATGCTGCGCGGCCTGCGCGGCCTGCACCTGGTGGGCGCCGATGTGGTGGAGGTGGCGCCGCCCTTCGATCAATCCGGCGGCACCGCACTGATCGGCGCCAACATGATGTTCGAGATTCTCTGCCTGATGGCCGAGGCCCGCACCGCAAAACGCTGACCTTGGCAAAAGCTGACACTGGCGCAGCCCTTGCTTCACCGGGTTCCTGACATTCTCAAGGAATCCCGGCATGCAACGCTTCCTGGCCGGCCTGCTGCTGCTGGCCCTCACCCTGCCGCCACTGCGGGCGCAGGCGCAGGCGCCCATCACCATTGTGGTGAACTTCGGTGCCGGCGGCAGCGCCGACCGCATGGCCCGGCTGATCGCGCCGGAAATGGCGGAAGCCATGGGCACCCAGCTGGTGGTGAAGAACACCACCGGCGCCGCCGGCGCCATCGGTGCGGCCGAGGTTGCCCGCGCCCGGCCCGACGGCACCACGCTGCTGCTCAGCACCACCGGCCCCATGGCCATCCAGCCGCATTTCCGCGCCGACCTGCCCTACCGCATCACCGATTTCGCCCCGATTTGCCTGCTGGGCGACGCCCCGGTGATGATGATGGCCGCCCCGGTGAGTGGCCTGCGCACGGTGCCCGATGTGGTGGCCCGCGCCCGCCAGGCCGGCGGCGGCTTCAACTACGGCTCGGCCGGCCCCGGCTCCATTCCGCATATCGTCATGGCCGCGCTGGCCCAGCGTGCGGGGGTGAGCATGACGCATGTGCCCTTCCGCGGCAGCGCCGAGGCCATCATCGCCCTGCTGCGCGATGACGTCTCGATCTACGCTGACCTGCCCGGTGGGCTGACCGCCAACAACCTGGTGCCGGTTGGTGTCATGGCGGCGGCGCGCACCGCCGAATTCCCCGCCACCCCGACGCTGCGCGAACAGGGCTACGACCTGGTCTATTCCATCTGGGGCGGGCTCTACGCCCCGGCCAACACGCCGCCGGAATTCCTCGCCCGGGCCGAGGCCGCCTGCCAGCGCGCCCTGACCGTGCCCGCCGTGGTGGAAGGCTTCCAGCGCATCGCCACGCCCATCACCTTCCGCGGCCAACGCGACTTCGCCGCCTTCCAGCAGGCCGAGCTGGCCAAGTTCCAGGCCGTGGTCCAGGCCGCCGGGGTGCGGCCCGGGGATTAGCTGGCAATAAAAGCAGCCACGAATTCCCGCTGCTGCGGCGTTTCCGGCCCAGCCCCCGCCGCCTGCACCTGGGCGGCGGCCAACTCGGCCGGCACGCCCAGCAGATGCAGCAGGCACAGCGCCGCCGTGCCGGTGCGGCCAATGCCGGCGGCGCAATGCAGCGCCACCGCCTCACCCTGGCGCAGCAGCGCCGCCGCATCGGCCAGCCAGGCGGTAAAGGCTGCCGCATCGGCCGGGGCACCAAAATCCGCCACCGGCATGGCGCTCCACCGCGCCGGCAGCGCCCCGGTCGCCAGCGCCTGGGCATAATCCGGTGACTTCGCCGCCACCTCCGCCGCGCCGGCCAGGCACAGCACATGCCCCACCCGCGCCGCCCTCAGCGCCGCCACCAAATCCGCCAGCGGGCCAAACCGCCCGGGCATGGCGGTCAGGAACATCCGCCCCGGTACGCCTTCGGGCAGCGGCAGCGGGCGCAGCGCCGGGTTGGGCGTCACGCCAGCGCCAGCCGCAGCGCCGCCGCCAGCCGGTCCAGCGCGGGGGCGGAAGCCGCCATCAGCTTGCCCTGCGGCAGAAAGCCATGGATCTGCCCCGGTACCCGCCATTGGCACACCGGAATCCCCGCCTCCACCAGTCGCCGGGCATAGGCCTCGCCCTCGTCGCGCAGCGGGTCGTGGCTCGCGGTCAGCACATAGGCCGGCGGCAGCCCCACCACGCTGGCAGCACGCAGCGGCGAGGCCCGCCAATCCGCCGCCTCATCGGCATGGTTCAGGTAATGGTCGCCAAACCAGCGCATGCTGGCCGTGGTCAGCCCATGCCCCTCGCCATGGCTGCGGTGAGAGCCACTGTCCATCGCCATGTCGGTGGCCGGGTACAGCAGCATCTGCCACGCAATGCGCGGGCCGCCATGGTCGCGCGCATGCAGGCACACCGCCGCCGCCAGGTTGCCGCCGGCACTGTCGCCGCCCACTGCCAGCCGGGCCGCATCCACCCCCAGCGCGGCGGCCTGCCCGGCCACCCACTGCGTCGCCGCCAGCGCGTCATCAAAGGCGGCGGGGAATTTATGTTCCGGCGCCAGCCGATAATCCACCGCCACCACCACGGCGCCGCTGCGCTCGGCCACATGCCGGCACAGCCCATCATGCGATTCCAGATTGCCGAACACCCAGCCGCCGCCATGGAAAAACACCAGCACCGGCGCGCCCTGCGCCGGCGCCGCCGCCGGCCGATACAGCCGCAGCGGCACCGGGCCATGCGGGCCGGGGCAGGTCAGGTCGCGCACCTCGGCCACCGGCATCGGCGGCGGCTGAGACACTTCCCGCCCCGCCATGTAGCTGGCCCGCGCCTCCTCCGGCGTCATCTCATGCCAGGGGCGCCGGTTGGCGGCGCGCAGCGCCTCCAGCACGGCGGCGGCGTCGCGGTCCAGTTGCATGGGCTTTCCTCGTGGTTGCTTCGGCGCCAGTTAACCCCGGCGCGGCGGGGCTTGTCAGCCCTTCGGCTCCAGCTGTTCCATCAGCGCCAGGCCTTCCATCGCCAGGCCGTAGCCCAGCAGGTCCTGCATGCGCTTCTTCAAATGCTCGGTGAACATCAGCCGGGTGTAGCGCAGCAGCAACGTGGGCTTCTGCGCCAGCAGCCGCGCATGTTCCCAGGCCCGCGCCAGCACCTGGTCCTGCGGCAGCACCTCATTCACCAGGCCCAGCCCCAGCGCTTCCTGCGCCGAAAGCGTCTGCCCCGTCAGCAGAAAATACCGCCCCCGGTTCAGCCCCATCAGCAGCGGCATCACAATGTGCATGCCATCGCCCGGCAGCATGCCCGACATGAAATGCGCGCTGTCCTGGAACTGCGCCGTCTCCGACGCCAGCACGATATCCGACAGCAACGGAATCTCGCCATGCCGCCAGGCCGGGCCATTGATGGCGCTGATCACTGGCACCTCGATGCTCAGCAGGTTCATCAGCAGCGCCCGGCCTTCCCAGTGCACCCGGTCATAGGCGTTGGCGGTAATGCCCTGCGCCAGGGAACGTGTGCCCGCGCTGGCCCGAATGCCCGAGAACTCGTCACCCGTGCCGGTCAAGATCACCACGCGATTGTCGCGGTCGCGCGCCACATCGGCAAAGGCGTCCGGCAGCTCGCCATGCGGCCCCAACCCCCAGCGCAGCGGCCCGCCATCGGTGTGCAGCCGCATTTCCAGAATACCATCCTCCCGCCGCATCTTCAGGCAGGCATATTTCTCGGCGTAGCTGGCAAAACGGCTCATGGCCCGCGTCTCCTCTTTTGCCGCCATGGTAGCACCAAAACACCAGCCCTTGGCAGCGCCCGCCCCGGCGCTAAGCTTGCCCCCAAGGCCCAAGCGCCAATGCACTGCGGAGGATACGCCCATGCTCACCATCACCCCCAGCGGCCAAACCCTCGGCGCCCGGGTCACCGGCATCAACCTGGCGGAACCGGTGCCGGATGCCGATTTCCGCACCCTGCTCCGCGCCCTCGGCCAGCATGGCGTGCTCTGCTTCCCCAACCAGAACATGACGCCGCCGCAGCAGCGCGACTTCTGCCAGCGCCTCGGCCGCATCCAGTTTTCCCTCACCGGCCGCTTCCAGTCGGCCGAGGCGCCGGAAGTCGGCATCCTCTCCAACATCATCGAGGATGGCCAACCCATTGGCCTGGCCGATGCCGGGCAGGATTGGCACACCGACATGTCCTACACCCAGGTGAAGGGCTTCGCGAATGCGCTGCTGGCGCTGCGCGTGCCGCGCCGCAATGGCCGCGTGCTGGGCGGCACCTGCTTCGGCAACATGTTCGCCGCCTATGAAGGCCTGGACCCCGCCCTGCGCGAGCGCCTGCGCGACGCCACCGCGGTGCATGACTTCAACAAGTTCTGGGACGCCATGCTGGCCAAGGGCAGCGGCCGCGGCGCGCTGACCGAAGCGCAGAAGGCGCAGCGCCCACCGGCCACCCATCCCATCTGCCCGGTGCATCCCATCACCGGCCGCCGCTCGCTGTACTGCAACCCCGGCTACGCCACGCATATCGTCGGCATGGACCGCGCCGAAAGCGACCGCATCATGGCGCATCTGTTCGAGCATCAGTTGAAGCCGGAATACCTCTGGACCCATGAATGGACCGAGGGCGACTTCCTGCTCTGGGACAATCTGGGCACCGTCCACACCGCCCTGGCCGACTACACCGCCGACGAGCACCGGCTGATGAAGCGCTGCCAGATCATGGCCGACAAGGTCTTCGACCCCAGCTGGCAGCAAACCTGGCTCGCCGCCTGAGCCTCGCAACCATGCCCCGTATCCTGATGGCGCTGGCCCTGGCGCTCGCCCAGGTCACGTTGAGCCTGGCCACGCCCGCCGCCGCGCAAACCCTCCGCATGGGCGTGGGCGCGCAGGTCACCTCGGTGGACCCGCACTACCACAACATCTCGCCCAACAGCGCCTTCGCCACCACCATCTTCGACACGCTGCTGGAAATGGATGCTCGCGCCCGCCCGGTGCCGCATCTGGCGCTGCGCTGGCACCCCGTGGCGCCCGACGCCTGGGAGATTGAGCTGCGCCAAGGCGTGCGCTTCCACAATGGCAGCGCCTTCACCGCCGAGGACGTGGCCTTCACGGTGGAACGCGTGCGCGGCGTGCAGAACAGCCCCGGCTCCTACGCCACCTACCTCACCAGCATCCGCGCCGTGGAAATCCTGGCGCCGCATCGCCTGCGCATCCTCACCCATGGGCCAGACCCGCTGCTGCCGGTCAACCTGGCCATGGTGCCCATGCTGGACCGCGAAACCCACCAGGGCGCCACCACCGAGGCGTTCAATTCCGGCCAGCTCGCCATCGGCACCGGCCCCTTCCGCCTGGTCTCGTACCGCGCCGGAGACCGCATGGAGCTGCAGCGCAACGAGGCCTGGTTCGGCCCCCGCCCGGCCTGGGCGCGGGTGGACTACCGCATGATAACGAATGACGCCGCCCGCACCGCCGCGCTGCTCTCCGGCGATGTCGATATCATCGACCAGGTCGCCACGTCCGATATCGAACGCCTGGGCCGCGATGACCGCCTGCGCCTGTCCCGCGCCGACAGCCTGCGCCTGGTCTATTTCTTCCTGGACCGCTCGCGCGAAGGCCCCAGCCCCTTCGTCACCGACAATGACGGCAAGCCCCTGCCGCAAAACCCGTTCCACGATATCCGCGTGCGCCGAGCTTTGGCCCTGGCGCTGGACCGCAACGCCATCGTCAGCCGCGTCATGGAAGGCGCCGCCCGCGCCACCGCGCAGTTCATGCCCCCTGGCGCCTTCGGCCATGTGCCGGAACTGGAACCCCCGCCCGCCGCCAATCTGGAAGCCGCCCGCCGCCTGCTGGCCGAGGCCGGCTTCCCCCAGGGCTTCCGCCTCACTTTGCATGGCCCGAATGACCGCTACCCGAATGACGCCCGCATCGTGCAGGCGGCCGGGCAGATGTGGAGCCGCATCGGCATTCGCACCACGGTGGATGTGGCGCCCTATGCCAGCTTCGTCACCCGCGCCAGCCGGCAGGAATTCGCCGCCTTCCTGGTCAGCTGGGGTTCCTCCACCGGCGAACCATCGGCCGGGCTGCGCGCCGTGCTGGCCAGCTGGAACCGCGAGCGCGGCCTGGGTGCGGTGAACCGCGCCCGCTACAGCAACCCCGCCTTCGACACGCTGCTGCAAACCGCCACGCAGGAACTGGATGACGGCAAGCGCGAGGCCCTGCTGCGCCAGGCCACCAGCCTGGCCATGCGGGATGTGGCGATGATCCCCTCGCACCTGCAACTCAACATCTGGGCCATGCGGCGGGGCTTCACGCATGAAGCCCGCACCGATGAACGCAGCCGCCCGCAGGATGTCAGCCCCGCGCCGCCCTGAAAATGCCGAGCGCCCTACTCGGCAGCCCGCAAAAACGGGTTGCGCAGCGTGCCCAGCCCGGTGATCTCCACTTCCACCACATCGCCGGACTTCACATCCGGCGACTGTCCATCGGTGCCCAGCCAGATCACGTCACCCGGATACAGCGTGATGTACTTGGTCATCGCGGCAATGAAGGTGGCGCAGCTGAACAGCATATGCCCGGTGGCAAAGCTGGTCCGCACCTCGCCATTCAGCCGCACATTGGTCTGCGCCGCCTCCAGGTCGAACTCGGTCTGGATATATGGCCCCATCGGCTTGAAGGTGTCGGTGTTCTTGCTGCGCCAGAAGGTCCGGTCGGCGCGCTGCCAGCTGCGCTCGCTCACATCATTGCCAATGGTCCAGCCCATCACGCATGAAAGCGCCTCGGCCTCGCTCAGATTCTTCGCCTGCTTGCCAATCACCGCCACCAGCTCGCCCTCGTAGTGAATCTTCTCGGTGGCGTCGGCGGGAATGATCACCGTCTCGTCATGGGCAATCAGCGCATTGTTGGCGCGGTATCCAATCTCGGGCCGGGCGGGGATGTTCGGCACCTCGCCGCGCTTCTTCGCACCCTCGATCACGTGTTCCACATAGTTCAGCCCGGCGCAGTAGAAGGTGCGCGGCACCACTGGAATCTCCAGCTTCACCGCCGCCAGGGCGTGGCGCTTGCCGGTGG
>CANFIE010000174.1 GCA_947446625.1 Acetobacteraceae bacterium
CAGCCCGAGCCTGGGGTGGGGCCGGTTTCGGGGTCCTCGGGCCGGGCGGGGGGCGAGGGGATTCCGGCGCTGGGGATTTCGGCCGAGGCCGGGGCGCTGCTGCGGCAGGGCCGGCGGGTGCGGCTGAGCATTGCCGGCGAGGATATGCCGCGCGCCACCACCCCCACATTGGTGCTGGATATGCCCGGGCGCGGGCCGGACCGGGTGGTGCTGAGTGCGCATCTGGACGGCCACCCGCTGGGGGAGAGCGCCATAGACAATGCCACCGGGCTGGCTGGCGCCATGGCGCTGGCGCGGGCGGTGGCGCCGTTTGTGGGTGGGCTGGAACGCGGGCTGACGCTGTGCGTGTTCGGCGCTGAGGAATGGGCGCTGGCCGGCAGCAAGGCCTGGCTGGCGCGGCAGGATGCGGCGGCCCGGGCACGGATGGCGCTGAACCTGAACCTGGATTCCATCACCGGCGGGCCGGGGCTGACGGCGCTGACCAGCGGCTTTGTGGGGCTGGGCGGCTTTGTGCGCCAGGCGGCGGCTGGGATTGGGGTGCCGCTGGGGGTGCATCTGCCGCTGATGACCAATTCGGACCACGCGAATTTCGCCGCTGCCGGGGTGCCGGCGCTGCGCCTGGTGGCCGGGTTTGACGAGCCGGGCAGCGCGCTGCGCTACCTGCTGACCGCCGCCGATACCCGCGCCCTGGTGCCGGCGCAGGAGCTGAAGGCGGCGACGCTGACGGCGGGGGCGATTCTGTGGGCGGCGCTGACCGCCCCGGCCGAAGTGCTGGCCCGGCTGCGGTAGCGGCGGGCTGCCGCGAGTCCGGGGTGGGACGACTCGCGGCGGGGCGGAGTCGGCGCCCCGGGCTGTGGATAGCGGGGATGTTGGGGATGGTTTTGCCGAGGGTGCCGATGGTGCTTGACGGGGGGCGGAAAAGAGCGAAGTTTAACGAGAACAAGTGGCGAACATTGGCAGTTATCCACCGCTTCCGGCCCGTGTGGAATTACTGCTCCCTTTACCCGATCTGGTGTTAGACTGGCCTTGGCGGGGCAATATCTTGTGTCTGCATCTTGCCTGGGGACGAAGTGCGATGCATGCTCCGGTCCGGGGGATTGAAGGGGACTTGGTTGTGTTCGACGCGATTCAAATCGAAGGGCATTCGCAGGTCAGGATCGACCGTTCGCGGGATGCCCTGCTGACGGATTTCGGCAAGGCCACGCTGACCGACCGGTACCTGATGCCGGGCGAGAGCTACCAGGACCTGTTCGCCCGCGTGGCTTCGGCCTTCGGCGATGACCCGGCGCATGCGCAGCGGATTTACGACTACATCAGCAAGCTCTGGTTCATGCCGGCCACGCCGGTGCTGTCCAATGGCGGCACCCAGCGGGGGCTGCCGATCAGCTGCTTCCTGAACGAGGCCAGCGACAGCCTGGATGGCATTGGTGGCCTGTGGACGGAGAATGTCTGGCTGGCCTCGAAGGGCGGCGGCATTGGCAGCTATTGGGGCAACCTGCGCTCGATTGGCGAGAAGGTTGGCCAGAACGGCAAGACCAGCGGCGTGGTGCCCTTCATCCGCGTGATGGACAGCCTGACGTTGGCGATTTCCCAGGGCTCGTTGCGGCGTGGCTCGGCGGCCGTGTACCTGCCGGTTTCCCACCCGGAGGTTGAGGAGTTCATCGAGATCCGGCGCCCCACCGGTGGTGACCCGAACCGCAAGGCGCTGAACCTGCACCATGGCATCCTGATCCCCGATGCCTTCATGCGGGCGGTGGAAGCCGATGAGGAATGGGCGCTGACCAGCCCGAAGGATGGCGGCGTGGTGCGGAAGATTTCCGCCCGCAGCCTGTGGATCCGCATTCTGACGGCGCGGATTGAGACCGGCGAGCCGTACCTGATCTATTCCGACCACGTGGCGCGGCACCAGCCGGAGCACCAGAAGCTGGCCGGGCTGGAGGTGAAGACCTCCAACCTCTGCTCCGAGATTACGCTGCCGACCGGGATTGACCAGCATGGCCGCGAGCGCACCGCGGTGTGCTGCCTGTCCTCGTTGAACTGCGAGACCTGGTTCGAGTGGAAGGACGACAAGCAGTTCATCCCCGATGTGATGCGCTTCCTCGACAATGTGCTGCAGGACTTCATTGACCGCGCGCCGGACAGCATGGCGAAGGCGAAGTACAGCGCCATGCGGGAACGCAGCGTGGGCCTGGGGGTGATGGGCTTCCACAGCTTCCTGCAGATGATGAACGTGCCGTTTGAGAGCGTGGTGGCGAAGGTGTGGAACATGAAGATGTTCCGGCATATTCGCGGCCAGGCGGATACCGCCAGCAAGCTGCTGGCCGAGGAACGCGGCGCCTGCCCGGATGCGGCGGAATACGGCTTTCAGGAGCGGTTTTCCAACAAGATGGCGATCGCGCCGACGGCGTCGATCAGCATCATCTGCGGTGGCGCTTCGCCGGGGATCGAGCCGATTGCGGCCAATGTGTACAACCACAAGACGCTGAGCGGCAGCTACATCGTGCGCAACCCGTACCTGAAGAAGGTACTGGCCAAGCACGGGCGCGACGACGACGACACCTGGACCAGCATCACGGTCACCAAGGGCAGCGTGCAGCACCTGGACTTCCTGACCGACCAGGAGCGCATGGTGTTCCGCACCGCGTTTGAACTGGACCAGCGCTGGGTGGTGGAACACGCCGCCGATCGCGCGCCGTTCATTTGCCAGAGCCAGTCGGTGAACCTGTTCCTGCCGGCGAATGTGCACAAGCGCGACCTGCACCAGATCCACATGATGGCGTGGAAGCGCGGCGTGAAGAGCCTGTACTACTGCCGCAGCCTGAGCATTCAGCGCGCCGATACGGTGAGCGCGAAGGTGATGAACGGCGATATGGGCATTGCCACGGCCGCCGCGGCGCTGCCGGTGGCGAATGACGCGCAGCTGCCCTTGCCGCTGGTTGCAGCACCGGCGGAGAGCACCAACTACGAGGAATGCCTGGCCTGCCAATAGGCCAGGGAACGGGGCCGGGGCGCTGCGCCGGCCTGTTGTTTCATTTATCTGCGGAATACAGCCATGTCTGACGATATCGCCACGCCCGACGAGTACCCGGTTCGTTCCGACCTGCTGACCGCCAACCCGGTCTACAAGCCGTTTCGCTACCCTTGGGCCTATGACGCCTGGCTGACCCAGCAGCGCGTGCATTGGCTGCCCGAGGAAGTGCCGCTGGCCGATGATGTCAAGGATTGGCAGAAGAACCTGACACCGGGTGAGAAGAACCTGCTGACGCAGATTTTTCGCTTCTTTACCCAGGCCGATGTGGAAGTGAACAACTGCTACATGAAGCAGTATTCACAGGTGTTCAAGCCGACCGAAGTGCTGATGATGCTGTCGGCCTTCAGCAATATCGAGACGATTCACATTGCCGCCTATTCCCACCTGCTGGATACGGTGGGCATGCCGGAATTGGAGTACAGCGCCTTCCTCAAATACAAGGAGATGAAGGACAAGTACGACTATATGCAGAATTTCTCGGTGGCGAATAAGGTGGAGATCGCCAAGACCTTGGCTGCCTTTGGTGCCTTTACCGAGGGGTTGCAGCTGTTTGCCAGCTTCGCGATTTTGATGAACTTCCCGCGCTTCAATAAAATGAAGGGCATGGGGCAGATTGTCAGTTGGAGCGTGCGCGACGAGAGCCTGCATTGCGACAGCATCATCAAGCTGTTCCGCACCTTCATTCAGGAAAACCCGGAGATCTGGACCGAGGAATTCCAGCGCGACCTGTACCTGGTGTGCGCCACCATCGTGGACCACGAGGACGCCTTCGTGGACCTGGCGTTTGAGCTGGGTGGCGTGCAGGGCCTGGATGCGGCGCAGACCAAGCTGTACATCCGCTTCATCGCCGACCGGCGCTTGCAGCAGCTTGGCCTGCAGCCGCTGTTCCATATTGAGAAGAACCCGCTGCCCTGGCTGGATGAGATGCTGAACGCCGTGGAGCACGCCAACTTCTTCGAAAATCGCTCGACGGAATATTCCAAGGCCAGCACCGCCGGCAGTTGGGAAGACGCCTTTGCCGACCCCGGCTTCACCACCGCGGCCACGATGGTGGAGG
The DNA here is from genome assembly GCA_947446625.1 of Acetobacteraceae bacterium. Taxonomy (GTDB): domain Bacteria; phylum Pseudomonadota; class Alphaproteobacteria; order Acetobacterales; family Acetobacteraceae; genus CAIMOR01. Next base: position 4,089 of record CANFIE010000174.1, read on the forward strand.
ATGCCCCGGCGCGGCATTGAGGCTTGCGTTAGGTCAACGTGAAACGGCAGCGCCTGCGGCAGAAGGCATGGCATGCCGTATTCAATTGCCTGTAGCGCAAGCCCCGGCCCGGGGGCTATCAGGTCACCATGATTAGAATGGTTAGATGGTTGGCGGTGTTGCTGCTGGTGCTGCTGGGCGGCACCTGGGCCTTCGCCTGGGTTACCCGCGCACCTGGCGAGGGGCTGGGCGAGGCCTTTGCCGGGCGGCTGGCCTTGCTGTTCGGCGGCCAGCAGCCGGTGCCGGCCATGGGCGGCGTGCAATTGCCGCAGGGCATGAGCCTGGGCGGGGCATTCAGCCTGGTGGACCAGCGTGGCCAGCCGGTGACCGAGGCGAGCTATGCCGGCAAGTGGTTGCTGGTTTACTTTGGCTATACCTTTTGCCCGGATGTATGCCCGACCGAACTTGGCACCATGGCGGCGGCGATTGATGCGCTGGGGCCGCTGGGCGAGCGGGTGACGCCGGTGTTTGTGACCATTGATCCGCAGCGCGACACAGTGGCGCAGATGGCCGAGTATGTTGGCCGGTTTCATCCGCGCATGCAGGGGCTGACCGGAACGCCGGAGCAGGTGGCGGAAGCAGCGCGGCGCTACCGGGTGTATTTCGCCCGGGCGCAGCGGGCCGAATCGTCGGACTACCTGATGGACCACTCCAGTTTTGTGTATCTGGTGGGGCCTGATGCCCGGGTGCGGACGCTGTTCCGCCCCGAAGCTGGGCCTGATGACATTGCCGCAACCATGCGTACGCAACTTTTGCGTGCTGGCGCTGCGGCTTCCTGAGAGCAATGGATCGTTTTGTGAGAAATTCCCTCTGTATTTGTTTGCCGATGGGCGGGAACATCCCGCCGCTCGGATCGTCGCGGGGCGACTCGGGTGTTTGGGAGGCTCCGCATGGCTGAGGATGATTTCGACCTGGATGGCGGCCGCGAAGGTCGTTCGGCCAGCGCGCCCCGGCATAGCCGGCGGCTTTCCGACAAGATCCTGATTGCCTTCCACCACGCCTGCGACCAGGGCGATTTCGAGGTGGCGGAGCAGTTGCTGCGGATTCTGGAGATGATGCTGACGCGTCGTCCGGTTTCCCCGGATACCAACCGGCGCCGCAACATGGAAAGCCTGGTGGCCGCGCATGAGCGGCTGTGGCATCTGCGGCACCCTGAACTGGGCTCGGGCGGTTAAAACCCGCAGCTGATCAGGCGGTAAGTGCCGCCGCGTCGCGCAGGGCAGCCTGGGCGGCGGCGGTGTAGCTGCCGTCGGCGGCGTGCAGCACCAGGCCCGGGGCCAGGATGGCCGGGCCGCGCCCGCCCTTGCGGGCCAGCAGCAGAACACGTTTGGCGGCAACCCCGGCGCGGGGCCAGAGCGGCAGCAGCAGCGTGCCGCCACAGCTGGCTGCGCGCAGCGCGGCGGCGCCTTGGTCGAACCGCGCCGCGGGCAGCACCAGGGCCAGGGTACCGCCATGGCGCAGCCCGGCGGCCAGGAAGGCGGCCCAGTCCGCCAGGGTGGCGCCCTGTTCATGTGTGGCGCTGGCGCGCCCTGGGGCTGGCGGCGCGGTACCGCCGGGCCAATAGGGCGGGTTGGCCATGGCGTGGTCATACGGCCCCAGGCGGCGGGCCAGGGGCAGGTCGGCCACGTCTCCGGTGATGACCTCGGCCTCGGCATGGTTCAGGGTGGCGTTTTCGGCGGCCAGGGCAGCCATGGCGGGGTCACGCTCCACCGCCAGCAGGGCCAGGCCGGGCACACGCGCCGCCAGGCAGAGCATGGCCGCGCCGCTGCCGCAGCCGGCTTCCAGCACGCGCTGGCCGGGGCGGGCGGGCAGGGCGGCGGCCAGCAGCACCGCATCCAGCCCCGCGCGCAGCCCGCCCTGCACCGGCTGGCGCAGGCGCACACGGCCGCCGAGCAGCGTATCCTCGGTAACGGGCGGGGGAATGGTCACGCTGGCGGTTCCTGTGAGGCGGTTGCTTGCGGCGCGGGCGGGGCGAAGTTATGGTCCGCGCCCAAACCAGGGTTATTTTATTGTGGACGCGCTACCGGGCGCACAGCCTACCGTACCGCACCAGGCCGGTGCCGAGGATGCGCTAACCGCGCTGACCAACCTCGTGCATGCCGATTTGGCTGCGTGCAATGTGTTGATTGTGGAGCGGATGCAGAGCCCCGTGGCGCTGATTCCGCAACTGGCCGCGCATATCGTGGCGGCGGGGGGCAAGCGGCTGCGGCCGCTGCTGACCTTGGCCGCCGCCAGGCTGTGCGGCTACACCGGGCAGCGGCATGTGGCGCTGGCGGCCTGCGTGGAGTTCATCCACACCGCCACGCTGCTGCATGACGATGTGGTGGATGAAAGCGCGCTGCGGCGCGGTCAGGCCAGCGCCAATGCGCTGTTTGGCAACCAGGCCAGCGTGCTGGTGGGGGATTTTCTGTTCGCCCGCGCCTTTCAGCTGATGGTGGATGACGGCAACCTGAAGGTGCTGGCGATTCTCAGCGCCGCTTCGGCCACCATTGCCGAGGGTGAGGTGCTGCAACTGGTGACGCAGAACGATACCGCCACCACCGAGCAGCAATACCTGGACGTGATCCACGGCAAGACCGCCGCGCTGTTTGCCGCCGCCACCCGCGTGGGTGCCGTGGTGGCCGAGCAGCCTGAGGCGGCCGAGGAAGCCATGGACGCCTATGGCCGCAACCTGGGCATTGCCTTCCAACTGGTGGATGACGCGCTGGATTACTCGGCGGCGCAGGAAAGCCTGGGCAAGACCGTGGGCGACGATTTCCGCGAGGGCAAGATTACCCTGCCGGTGCTGCTGGCCTTTGCCCGCGGCACGGATGAGGAGCGGGTATTCTGGCGCCGGGTGCTGGAGGAGCGTGAGCAGACCGAGGCTGACCTGCCGCGGGCGCAGGCGCTGATGGCCGAGCACAATGCGCTGGCGGATACGATTCTGCGGGCGCGGGAATATGGCGACCTGGCGCTGGCGGCGCTGGGACCCTTCCCGGATGGGCCGGAGCGCCAGGCGCTGGCCGGGATTGTGGAGTTCTGCATCGCCCGGGCGCGCTGACGCCTGGGCGCTGCGATAAGCTGCAACGCGCATGAGGGACCGAGAGGCGACGCGGGATTGAACCGCGCCGCCCGTTGGCGTTTGCGCTTCAGCCGCCGAGCTTGCCCAGCGCCTGGGTGATATCGGCCATCAGGTCCACCGTATCCTCCAGCCCGATATGCATGCGGGCCATGCTGCCGCCGAAATCGCCGCTGCCGGCGGTGCGGGTGACATTGCCGGTGGTGAGGATGCAGAGGCTTTCATAGCCGCCCCACGACGCGCCGATGCCGAAGAGCTGCAGGCTGTCGATGAAGCGCATCACATCCTCCACGCTGTAGCGCGGCTGGAAGACGATGCCGAAGAGCGAGCAGGCGCCGGTGAAGTCGCGCTTCCACAGCGCGTGCTGCGGGTGGCTTTCCAGCGCCGGGTGCAGCACCTGCTTCACCTCGGGGCGGGTTTCCAGCCAGCGCGCCACTTCCAGGCCGCTGGCCATTTGTTGGCGCAGCCGCACCGGCATGGTGCGCACGCCGCGCAGCGCCAGCCAAACGTCATCGGGGCTGGCGAATTGGCCGAGCAGCGAGCCGGTGGTGCGCACCGTCTGCCAGTCTGCCTCGGAGTTCACCACCACGCTGCCGAGCAGCACGTCGGAATGGCCGGCGACGTACTTGGTGAGGGCCTGGATGGAGACATCGACGCCCTTGGTGAAGGGCATGAAGTGGTGGATGCCCCAGGTGTTGTCCATCAGCACCTTGGCGCCCTTGGC
>CANFIE010000175.1 GCA_947446625.1 Acetobacteraceae bacterium
ATGTGGAATTGGTGGAAGCCAAGGGCACCGGCACCATCTACAGCTTCACCGTCATGCGCACGAAGGAGCCGTTCTCGGTTGCCTATGTAGAGCTCGACGAAGGCCCGCGCCTGTTCACCAACATTGTTGATTGCGACCTCGACAGCCTGAAGATCGGCCAAAAAGTGAAGGTCGTGTTCAAGCCCACCCAGGAAGGGTCGCCCCCGGCGACCATGTTCACCCCGGCATAACCACAGCCGGACCTGCAAAAAGGGGCGTCGCTGGCCAGGCCGGCGGCGCCCTTTTGCAATTCACACGGTGGGATAGGTGATATTTCCACCAAATATCCGGGAAATTGGCTTGTATTTCCCGCCACACAATCGCATTATTCTCGCACGCCATGGGAAATACACAGCCACTCCCACGGCACCGAGGAGTTGCCGCGATGACCCAGGTCCATGTTATTCACGAAAACACCGCGTGGATTGAGCCGCTGCGCCGCGAATTCGCCGCCATCGGCACCCCCTACAGCGAAATGTTCCTCGACCGCGGCATGCTCAACCTCAACGCCCCGCCGCCGCCCGGCGTATTCTACAACCGCATGAGCGCTTCCTCGCACACGCGCGGCCACACCTACGCGCCCGAATACGCCGCCGCCGTCATCGAATGGCTGGAGCGTCATGGCCGTACCGTGGTGAATGGTCGCCGCGCCCTGCAACTGGAAGTCAGCAAGGTGGCGCAGTACCAGGCGCTGGACGCCTTCAATATCCCAACCCCCGCCACCATCGCCGTGGTCGGCACCGAGAACATCCCCGCCGCCGCTGCCGAACTCGGCTTTCCGGTCATCCTGAAGCACAACCGCGCCGGCAAGGGCCTTGGCGTGCGCCTGGTGCTCTCGGCCCCGGCGCTGCAACAGGCTCTGGCGCAGATCGACGGCGCCAACGACGAAAACAGCCAGCCGCGAGACGGCATCTGGCTGGTGCAGCGCTACATCGCCACGCCGCAGCCCTGCATCACCCGCGCTGAATTCGTCGGCGGCAAGTTTTTGTACGCCGTCCGCGTCGACACCTCCGAGGGCTTCGAGCTCTGCCCCGCCGATGTCTGCCAAATCCCCGATGGCAGCGTCTGCCCGGCGGTGGCCCCCAGCGCCAAGTTCCAGGTGCTGCAAGGCTTCACCCACCCGCTGATTCCGCGGTGGGAGGCCTTCCTGGCCGCCAACAACATCGGCATCGGCGCCATCGAATTCGCCACCGACGCCGATGGCCAGGCCTGGTGCTACGACGTCAACACCAACACCAACTACAACCCGGAAGCCGAGCAGAAGGCCGGCGTCTCCGGCATGGGCGCCATTGCCCGCCACCTCACCGCCCTGCTACGCCGCAACCATTTCACCGGCAGCGCCGAGTACGCCTACGCCGCATGATCCGTGCCGGCTTGCCGCGCCCTTACCGGGCGCGGTAAATTCGCCTCCCCTCGGGAGGCTCCCACATGCACCGCCGAACCCTGCTGCTGGCCGGCGGCCTGGCCCCCCTCGCCCGCCCCGCGCTGGCGCAACCGTCCGAGCCATCGGCCGAACCCACGCCCATCCTGTTCATCCACGGCAATGGCGACCATTCCGCCCTCTGGCTCACCACCCTCTGGCGGTTTGAGAGCAACGGCTACCCGCGCGACCGCCTGGCGACGCTCGACCTGGAAAATCCCCTGGCCCGAGACGACGACGACATCCCCCAGGCGCTGCGCTCCTCGGCCGAGGATTTCGCCCGCGCCACCGCCCGCGCCGTCACCGCGCTGCGCCGCCGCACCGGCGCTGCCCGCGTGGCACTGGTGGGCAACAGCCGCGGCGGCTTCCCCATCCGCCAACACATCGCCACCGCCGAAGGCGCGGCGGAAGTCTCGCACGCCATCCTCTGCGGCACTCCCAACCACGGAGTCTGGGACACGGATTGGCGCACCGGCAGCGAGTTCAACGGCCGCTCCGCCGTGCTGCAGCGCCTCAACATCGGCCTTACGTCAGATGTTCCGCTGGGCACCGCCTGCCTGACGCTGCGCAGCGATTCGCAGGATCTTTACGCCCAGCCCGAGGGCCGCTTCATCGGCCGCCCCAGCACCCCCACCGGGGTGGATGCCACCAGCCCGGAACTGCGCGGCGCCACCAACATGGTGCTGCCGGGGCTGGACCATCGCGAAACCGCCTATAGCCCGCGCGCCTTCCGCGAGATCTTCCGCTTCATCACCGGCCGCGAACCCGCCAGCCTGGATATCGAACCCGAAGCTCGCCCGCGCATCAGCGGCCGCATCACCGCCACCCCGGGCGGCGTGCCCACCAACCGGCCCTTGCCCGGCGCCCAGGTGGAAATCTTCCGCGTCGACGCCACCGGCGCCCGCATCGGCCCGGCCCTGTACCAACGCATCGTGCGCGGCGACGGCGCCTGGGGGCCGGTACCGGTCAGCCCGGAATGGCCGCTGGAACTCGTGGTCAGCGCCGCCGAGCACCCCACCACGCATTACTACCGCCAGCCCTTCCTGCGCTCCTCCACCGTGGTGCAATTGCGCCCGGCCAGGCCGCCCAGCGCCGAGGACCAATTGGTGCCGGCCCTGGTGCTGTTCACCCGCCCGCGCGGCTATTTTGGCATTCCGCGCGACGTGGTGCTGCTGGACGGCACCGAGCCAGACTACACCCAGGTGCCGCGCGGCGTGCCGGCCAGCGCCGTCATCACCGCTCGGCTCAGCGCCGAGCGCATCGGCACGCCCATTACCGCCCTGTTCAACCACCAGCGCATGGCCGGCCGCGCCTGGCCCGGCGCCGAGGGCCGCATCGCGGTGCTGGAGTTGAACTGAAGCGTCACATCTCGCAGATGGTAATCTTGCGATCGCTGATCAGGTCCGTATAGGCCTCGCGAACCTTGGCCAAACGCGGGTTGGCGCCATGCGCCTTGAAGGCCGCGTCGTCCTTGTACACTTCCACCAGGCACACCTTGGAAAGGTCCGCGCCTTCCTTGCCCTTCGGCTGCAGCACGTCGAACTGCATGCAGCCCGGCTCCTCCTGCTTGGTCAGCTTGGCATGCTCACGAATAATGGCGTCAAACGCCGCGTGGCTACCCGGCTTGATGCTGAACTCAACAATCAGTGCAACGGCCATGTCAAAGCGTCCCTTCAGGTTTCAATCACTACGTAGTTGTCTTCCACGGTCACCGGCAGGGTTTCCGCCTTGTACGGCCCCTGCTGCAATTCGGCGCCGCTTTCCACATGCGCGGGGTATTGCCGCACCTTCACCTTCTGCGGGTCAAACCAGCTTTGCCCGGTGCGAATGTCGAATTCCCAGTAATGCCAAGGGCAGCGCACCATCTCGCCACGCCGGCTGTAGTGGTACACGCCGGGTTCGGGAGACGTCACATGCCCCGAGATGGTGCCGCCGCACAGGCTGGCGCCCTGGTGCGGGCATTTATCCACCAGCGCGAAGAACTCGCCGCCCAGGTTGAACAGCGCCACCGGCCGGCCCCCGGCCTCCACGCGCTTGTGCTCACCGGGCGGAATATCCGCCGCCCGGGCCACCACCCACCGTGCCACAGCCTAAAGGCCGTACAGCTTGATGGCGTTGCCGCCATAGATGTCGCGCCGCTTCTCCGCGCTGATCGCCCCGCTCAACGCCAGCAAGGGGTCGTCAAAATCCCAGTGCGGATAATCGGAGGCGAACAAAATCTTGTCCCAGCCAATCCATTCCATGATGTCGAGGATATGCTCCGGCCGCTCCGGGTCCTCCATCGGCTGAGTGGAAACCCAGACATGGTCACGGATATATTCGCTCGGCTTGCGGCGCAGATGCGGCACTTCGCTGCGCAGCCGCTTCCAGCTCTGGTCCAGCCGCCAGGCCACGCTCGGCACCCAGGCGAAGCCGCACTCAATCAGCACCACCTTCAGCTTCGGGAAGCGCTCGAACACCCCCTCCACCACCAGGCTCGCCAACTGGTTCTGCGCGCTCACCGCGTGCTCGCTCACTTCCTCAATGTAGAAGCTCGGCCAGCCGCCATTGGTCATCGCCCAGCCGGAATAGCCAAAGGCATGAAACGCCACCGGCAACCCGGCCGCCTCGGCGGCTTCGTAAATCGGCCAGTACCGGCTTTTGCCGCACGGCTCGGCGGTGCGGCTCATCATCAGCACCTGGCAGAAATTCGGGTCCCCGGCGCGCAGGTTGATCTCCTTGGCGCTGGCCGGACCGTCATCATACGGCACCACCACGCTGGCGCGCAGGCGGCTATCCTTGCGGGTCCATTCCGCCAGTTGCCACTCATTCACCGCATGCGCCATGGCGGCGCTGAACTCGTTGTTGTTGTCGCCCTGCCCGCTCGGCTGCAACGGGTTCAGCACGCCCATATCCACGCCGTACTGGTCCAGCAGCTGAAAGCGCAGGAAGTCGATATCACTCGCCGGCGTCCCACCTGTCGGCGGCCAGGCGTCGCGCCGGCAGGCCAGCGGCTGCGCCTTGGGGAATGGCGGCTGCCCACCGGTAAAGCCATGCCGCGCCCGAATGCCATAGGTGGCCAGGTATTCCTGCCAGCGCTTGCTCAGCCAGGGGTTCAGGTCGGTGGGCTTCTTCATCCGCGGATGAATATCCACATCCACCAGGCCCAGCGTGGCGGCGGGCGGCTTGGACTTGCCACGGATCGGCTGGATGACGTTCATGCGGTCATTCCTTTACGAAAGCGGGCGCCCGCAGGCGCGAATAGGTCGCCAGCGCATTGCCGCGCAGCAGCTTTGGCATCAGGGCAGCCGGCATTCCCGGCGGAATGGCCTCGTCGCCATCATATTGCCAATGCGGCCAGTCGCTGGCCCACATCAGCATGTCGTCGCTGCCCAGCATCTCCACCACACGCGGCACCACGTCAGGCGGCGCATCAAAGGGCTGGCAGCTCAACCGCACCTGGTCGCGCACCAGCTGAATCGGCGGCCGGTCCACCCAGGGAATCTCAAACCGCACGCCCTTCCAGGTCTTCTGCAGCCGATACAGGAAGGGCATCAACCAGCTCACGCCGCTTTCCAGCAGCACGATCTTCAACTCGGGATACTTGCTCAGCACGCCCTCGGTGATCAGGCTGCCCAAGGTGCTCTGGAAGCCCTGCGAACTCGCGAAATACTGCTCCAGATACCAGCTCGGCCAACCCACCGATGTCACCGGGTGCCGAAAGCTGCTGCCGGCGTGAATCGCCAAGGGCAGCCCGTGCCTGATGCAGGCTTCGTACACCTTCCAATGCTGCCGCTTGCCGGCGGGCGTCTCGCCCATCACCAGAATCATCGCCTGCACGAAGCGCCGATCGGGCGCCAGCCGCTCAATCTCCTCCACCGCATGTTCCGGGTCATGCATCGGCAGCACAATGGAAGCGCGCAGCCGCGCATCCTTGTCCAGCCACTCGGCGCGGGTCCAGTCATTCAGCGCGCGCGTGAAGGCCCGCGCCATATCGGCGTTGAACACCATCTGCACGCCCAGCATTGGCGTCACAATCGCCATGTCCAGCCCGTAGGGGTCCAGCAATTGCTGCTGCAAATCGGCTACGGTGCTGGCCTTCTTCCAGTCCTCGCGCACGGTCAGTGGCGCGTTGGGCGGGTAGTTCTGCGAATGCAGCGTATTGATGCCGCGCTCTATCACCTGGTCGCGCCAAAACTCGTCCAGGTAGGGCAGCAGGGCCGCGGTGCCCGGCACCACGGGGTGAACGTCCACATCAATGGCCTTGTGGCCCGCCAGCATGTCGCTTCCTCATATATCACGGGCATACTGCCACGCCTCGTGGCGGCTTCCAACCTCTCGCATACCGTGCTGCACTGCACTCATGAGCAATACCGAAGCCGTCCTCGCCCTGCTGGACCAGAACCTGCCCGCCGCCCAGGCCCGCCTGATGGACTGGCTGCGCATCCCCAGCATCAGCGCCCAGCCCGCCCACGCGGCAGACTGCCGCCGCGCCGCCGAATGGATCTGCGCCGAACTCGCCGGCATGGGCTTCACCGCCCAACTTCGCGAAACCGCCGGCCACCCGGTGGTGGTCGCCCACCATCCCGGCCCCTCCGGCGCAACCGGCCCCCACCTCCTGTTCTACGGCCACTACGACGTCCAGCCGCCCGACCCGCTCGACCTCTGGACCTCCCCACCCTTCGAGCCGACGCTGGTGGAAGGCCCCAACGGCCCCCGCGTGGTCGCCCGCGGCGCGGTGGACGACAAAGGCCAGGTTGTCATGTGGCTGGAAGCCCTGCGCGCCTGGCACGCCACCACCGGCAGCATTCCGGTGCGCTGCACCATCCTGGTGGAAGGCGAGGAAGAAATCGGCTCCCCGAGCCTCGACCCCTTCCTGGCCGCCAACGCCGCCGAGCTGAAGGCCGATGTCGCCGTCATCAGTGATACCGGCATGTGGGACATCAACACCCCTGCCCTCAGCACCCGGCTGCGCGGCCTGGTCTATACCCAAATCAACCTCACCTGTGCCAACCGAGACCTGCACAGCGGCATGTATGGCGGCCTGGCGCTGAACCCGCTGAACCTGCTCACCCGCATCCTCGGCGGCCTGCACGACGATAATGGCGTGGTGCAAATCCCCGGCTTCTACGAAGGCATCGTCGATCCCTCACCGGCGCAAAAGGCCGAATGGACCGCCCTCGGCTTCAACGAAGCACAATTCCTCGGCGAAATCGGCCTGACGCGCGGCATCGGCGAAGGCAATCGCAGCGCGCTGGAACGCCTCTGGTCACGCCCCACGGCAGACCTCAACGGCGTCTGGGGCGGCTATACCGGAGACGGCAGCAAAACCGTCATCGCCAGCCAGGCCCATGCCAAACTCAGCTTCCGCCTGGTGCCCGGCCAGGATCCCGCGAAAGTGGTGGAGGGCCTGAACGCCTACCTGACGGCCCGCACCCCCGAAGACGCGAAATTCGAGGTGGAAGTCTTCGGCGCCAGCCCCGGCATCGAAATCCCGGCCGACAGCCCCTTCGTCCAGCAGGCCCGCGCCGCGCTGTCGGAGGAATACGGCCGCCCCGCCGTCCTCATCGGCTGCGGCGGCAGCATCCCCGTGGTGGAAAGCATGCGCCGCCTGCTCGGCCTGGACAGCCTGCTGATGGGCTTCGGCCTCACCGATGACCAGGTGCACAGCCCGAACGAGAAGTTCGACCTGCGCTGCTTCCACCAGGGCATGCGCAGCCACGCCCGGCTGCTGGGAAAGTTGGCGGGTTAGCGTCTGACCGTCGCCGGTGGAATCACCGGCGGCGTGAAGCGGCCGCTCGAACAAAGCCGTGGGGCATGGGCGCTTCAGCCAGAAGCGGTCATGCCCTAAGGCAGGATCTTCCCCGGATTCATCCGCCCATCCGGGTCCAGCGCCGCCTTCAGCGTCCGCATCAGTTCCAACGCAATCGGGTTCTTGTGCGTCGCCATCGCGTGGCGCTTGCTCTGGCCAATGCCATGTTCGGCGGAAAAGCTGCCGCCGAGCGACACCGCAATGGCATTCACCAGCGGCTCCATCTCGGCCACCCGCTCCACCCAGGCGGCACGATCGCCAGTCCAGCCAGCCGGCGCATGAATGGAAAGGTGGATATTGCCATCCCCCGCATGGCCAATCGCCGCCATGCGCCCTTCCGGCCAGCGCGCCTTCAGCTCACGCTCGGCGGTGTTCACAAACTCCGGCACCGCGCTCACCGGCACGCTGGTATCCGTCCCCACCGCGGGGCTGTCACGCCGCGAGCAGTCCGGATAATCCTCGCGGATCTTCCAGATCATCCGCCGCTGCGCCTCGCTATCGGCAATCGCCGCGTCCAGCGCCTCGCCGGCTTCCATCGCCTCGGCCAGCGTGTCTTCCATCATCTGGCGCAGCGGCACGCTTTCATGCGCGGCGGCAATCTCCACCATCACATACCAGGGCG